>NZ_DGMV01000014.1:0-2787 GCF_002388575.1 Marinimicrobium sp. UBA4509 | reverse complement strand
TTTACCAAAATGCACGGCCTGGGCAATGACTTTGTCGTGATCGACGGCGTGACCCAGAAGGTGCGCTTGAGCACGGAGAAAATCCGTACCCTGGCGGATCGGCATTTCGGTGTCGGTTGCGATCAGGTATTGCTGGTGGAAACGCCGACCCGACCCGATATCGATTTTCGTTACCGTATATTCAATGCCGATGGCGGCGAGGTGGAAAACTGTGGCAACGGCGCCCGTTGCTTCGCCCGCTTTGTGCTGGAGCGCAAGCTGACCGGTAAGCGGTCCATCAAAGTGGAAACCGCCGGTGGCGACATGACGTTGAAAATCACCGAGCAGGGGCAGGTTCAGGTCGATATGGGCGTACCCCGCCTGAGCCCGGAGGAGATTCCCTTTCAGGCGGACGCCGAAGCGATCCGTTACGACCTGGTGCTGCCAGAGCAGACTTTGGATATCTCGGCGGTCTCCATGGGTAATCCCCACGCGGTGTTGATGGTCAACAAGGTCGACAGTGCCCCCGTGGAAACCCTGGGGCCGCTGATTGAGAGCCACGAGCGTTTCCCGCGTCGGGTCAATGCCGGCTTTATGCAGATGGTCTCTCCCAGTGAGATCAACCTGCGGGTGTACGAACGCGGCGCCGGGGAAACCCTGGCCTGCGGCACTGGCGCCTGTGCCGCAGTGGTGGCCGGACGGTTGCGTCAGTTGTTGGACGAAACCGTCAAGGTCAACCTGCCCGGCGGCAGCCTGAGCATCACCTGGCCCGGCCCCGGCCACTCGGTTATCATGACCGGACCCGCCACCACGGTGTTTCACGGACAGGTAAAAATATAAGGCCTTTATGAGCGAGCAAAGCACCGAAGCCAGCCAATTGACCGACGAGCAGGTTGCCCAATACCTGGAAGCGCATCCGGACTTTTTTGTTCAGCATCGCAAACTGCTCGCCGACCTGGAGCTGCCCCACGAAAGTGGTCCGGCGGTCTCTCTGGTAGAGCGTCAGGTGTCGGTACTGCGCGAGCGCAATATGGACATGCGCCACCGGCTGAGCAAACTGCTGGACAACGCCCGGGAAAACGACAAGCTGTTCGACAAAACCAAGCGTCTGGTGCTGGCCCTGCTTGAAGGTCGGGACATGGGCGATATCATCGACGCCTTGTGTTTCAGCTTTGACCAGGACTTCAATATTCACTACACCAGCATCCTGCTGTTCGGTCACGAAGATCGCGTTCCCAGCAGCCAGGCACGGGTGGTTACCATCGGCGAGGCGCGCCAGCACATCGCGCCCCTGCTGAAAAACAACCGCGCCATGTGCGGCACGCTGGGCGAAGGCGAGCTCCAGTTTCTGTTTGGCGACAACGCCCATCAGATTGGCTCCGTCGCCACCGTTCCATTGGTGCATGGCAATGCCTACGGCCTGCTCGCCATCGGCAACCGCGACCCCCACTACTACCGCTCCAGCATGGGCACCCTGTTCCTCGGCTACATCGCCGAAGTCCTCAACCGCTTGCTCCCCGAACACCTCCCGCGCTAATCTAGCACCGGAGTCTCCGTAGGGCGGATAAGCCAAAGGCGCATCCGCCGTTCCCTATATAGCGGACAGCACCCATGCCCCACCCTTTCTCAACCGAACGCACCGCCTTCCTCACCTACCTGCGCACGGAAAAACACCTCTCCCCGCGCACCGAAGACGCCTACGCCCGGGACCTGGACAAATTCCTCGCCTACTGCGAAACCCGGCAGATCAATGACCTTTCGGCGATCACTGTCCACCACTTGCGGGAAAACCTGGCCTCACTGCACCGCAAAGGCCTCAGAGGTAAAAGCCTGCGCCGGTGGCTCTCCTCACTGCGCGCCTTCTTCCGTTTCGGCATCCGTCGCGGCTGGCTGAAAACCAACCCCGCCGACGGCCTGCAGGCCCCCAAGGTAGAAAAGAAACTACCTAAAGTATTGGATGTGGATCAGGCCGGGCAATTCGTGGAAGTGAAGGACGAAGGATTTCTGGGCAAACGCGACCGCGCCCTGCTGGAGCTGATCTACTCCTCCGGGCTGCGCCTGGCGGAGGCGGTGGGCCTCAACCTGAACGACATCGACCTGCGCGAAGGCGCCGTCACGGTCACCGGTAAAGGCAATAAAACCCGGCAATTGCCGGTGGGCCAACAGGCCCGCGATGCCGTAAAAGCCTGGCTACCGGAGCGCGCCCTGGTGGCGCCCCCGGGCGAAACCGCGCTGTTTATCGGCCAGCGCGGCAAGCGCCTTACGCCCCGCGCCGTGCAACTGAGAATGCAGCAGCTCAGCATCCGACAGAACATGGACGAGCCGGTCCATCCCCACATGCTCCGCCACTCCTTCGCCAGCCATATGCTCGAATCCAGCGGCGATCTGCGTCTGGTGCAGGAACTGTTGGGTCACGCCAACATTTCCACGACCCAGGTGTATACCCATCTGGATTTTCAGCATCTGGCGAAGGTTTACGATAAGGCGCATCCGCGGGCAAACAAAAAATCAAAATAGTCAGAGTCGTTTGATTAGCAGGCTGGCTTTCAAGGAGAAGAAATTTTCTCCCGAACCGCCATCAACATTTTCCCATACTGATTCTCGCCCCGAAGATCCCTTCCGAGTCCCCAGAAATAATCGTACTGACTCACATCAACAATCTTCTTATCGCCCGTCGCCAACAATGCTTCGGAGAACTCCGGATACATCTGGCATTGAGTATAAATGGCGCGGGTCATGACCACGGTACGCACCCTGTCCCAGTCGGGGCGGGGTCGCTTGAGCCAGCCTCTACCGATGCGTCTTGCC
>NZ_DGMV01000051.1:244924-245179 GCF_002388575.1 Marinimicrobium sp. UBA4509 | reverse complement strand
GATGCGCTTTTCCCGGACTTCGTAACCGCAATCCGCCGCCAACTGGAAAATGGTGTTGCGGGTAATGCCGTCCAGACAGGAGGTCAGCTCCGGCGTGTAAAGGACGCCATCACGCACCAGGAACACATTCTCGCCGCTGCCCTCGGCCACATAGCCTTCATTGTCCAGCAGCAGGGCCTCTTCACAGCCGCTGTCCAGCGCCTCGCGCAGGGCCAACATCGAGTTGATGTAGTTGCCGTTGGCCTTGGCCTTGCA
>NZ_DGMV01000051.1:212563-244778 GCF_002388575.1 Marinimicrobium sp. UBA4509 | reverse complement strand
TTGCCGTTGGCCTTGGCCTTGCACATGGTGATGTTCACATGGTGGCGAGTGTAGCTGGAAGTGCGCACCTTGATGCCCATGTCCCGCGCTTCCGGGGACATGTAGGACGGCCAGTGCCAGGCGGCGACCATCACGTGCACCTTCAGGTTATCGGCGCGCAGGCCCATGCCCTCGGAACCGAGAAACGCCATGGGACGCAGGTAGCTTTCATGCAGGCCGTTTTCCCGCACCACCAGCTTCTGGGCTTCGTTCAGCTCATCTTTGCTGTAGGGCAGGTCCATCCGCATGATATGGGCGGAACGGAACAGCCGGTCGGTGTGCTCCTTCAGGCGAAAAATACAGGTGCCCCGGTCGCTGCTTTCGTAGGCGCGCACGCCCTCGAACACGCCCATGCCATAGTGCAGGGTGTGGGTCAGTACGTGAACCCGGGCATCCCGCCAGGGCACCAGTTCGCCATCCAGCCAAATAACGCCGTCGCGATCGGCAAATGACATAACCAACTCCTAAATATGAAATTCGTGGGGCCGTGGTCGACGCTCGGCAGGACCGATCATTGATGGGATTCCAGCAGTTGCCGCCACAGGCCAGTTACTCGGCGCCGCTCCTCGGCAAAGGGCGCGCCATCCTCCAAGACTGCCTCCTGGCGCTGTAGCGCGAGGCGGTGGCCGGTGGACCGATAGGCCTTGTAGGCATCAATCAACTGGGCGACGGCTTCTGCGCCCAACCGGCCGGATTGTTCCAGCGCACCGAGTATGCGGATGTTGTCGGTATACTCGGTGAGCCCAGGCTCACTCTCGGCCCAGGCTAAAACCGCATATTGAACCATAAATTCAATATCGACGATACCTCCAGCGTCCTGCTTGAGATGAAAAGGCGTCTTTTCATCATCGCCCTGAGCGCCCGGCTTGGGGCGGGTTCCGAGGTGCTCGCGCATTTTCTGGCGCATCTTGATCACCTCCTCACGCAGCGCCGCCAGGTCCCGCGACTGACGCAGCACCTGTTGCCGGACCTGCGTAAAGGCCTCGGCCAGCTCGGCATCGCCGGCCACCACGCGGGCCCGCACCAGCGCCTGATGCTCCCAGGTCCAGGCTTCCTGTTGCTGATACTTCTCAAACGCCGGTAAGGAAGTGACCAGCATGCCCGCATCGCCATTGGGGCGCAGGCGCATGTCCACCTCGTACAGGGTACCCGAGGGCATCCGGGTATTCAGAATGTGGATGATCCGCTGGCCCAGGCGGGTGTAGAACACGTTGTTGTCCACCGACTTTTCGCCATCGGTTTTGCCTTCCGGGTCGCTGTTGTGAATAAACACCAGGTCGAGATCCGAGCCATGGGCCAGCTCGATCCCGCCCAGCTTGCCATAGCCGACGATCACAAAGTTGGGGTGTTGCTCCGGTTCGCCCTGGGCATTGCTCGGGCGACCGTGGCGCGGAATCAGCTGCTCCCAGGCCAGCTCCAGAACGTGCTCCAGAATCACTTCGGCCAGATCGGTCAGGTAGTCACTGACCTTCATCAGCGGCAGGGCCCCGGTCACCTCGCTGGCCGCCACCCGCAACGCGTGGGCGGAACGAAAATAGCGCAGCGCTTCCATATGCCCCTCAAGGTCATCCCAGGCGGTGCGCAGCAGCTCACGGCGCAGTTCATCGCGCAGCTCGTCTTTACCCGGCGGCGCGTAGAGGCTCTCCGGGGTGAGCAGCTCATCCAGCAACGCCGGGAACCGGGCCAGCTCATCCGCGATCCAGGGGCTCGCCGCACAGAGCCGGACCAGTTGCTCCAGCGCCACGGGGTTTTCCACCAGCAACACCAGATAGGCACTGCGGCGCACAATCGACACCACCAGCGGCTGAATCCGCGCCAGGGTATCGCCCACCGACTCGCCCTCGCCGAGCATGGCGAGCAAGCGGGGCATAAAAGCATCCAGGCGATCCCGGCTGCTGGCCTGCATGGCCACCACCTGCCGGTGCGAGCGGATGTCCGCCAACACCGACAAGACCCGCTCGGGCTGATCAAAACCCTGCCCGGCAAGCCAGTCCACGGCTTCGTCACCCTCCAGGCTGCCCTCCCAGAGTGACACCCAGTCCTGCAGATTCTCGGGCTCCTGCCCCTGATCGGCATCCGGGTCGGCGATCACCTCCTGGAACTCGCGATTGACCCGCGCGCGGTGTTCGGCAAGAGTGTCGGAAAACGCCTCCCAGTTTTCAAAGCCCAACACCCAGGCCATCCGGCACTGCCCATCGGGGTCGGACGGCAGGGCCTGGGTCTGCCGATCCTGATAGCCCTGGATCGCATGCTCGGTGTTGCGCAGAAACTCATAGGCATCCAGCAGAGCCTGACCACTGCCCTCGGGCAGATAGCCCTCCGCCTCCAGCAGGGGCAGCAGCTCACACACCTGTCGCTCACGAAGGCGCGGGTCCCGCCCACCGCGAATCAGTTGGAACACCTGGACCACAAACTCGATTTCCCGAATACCGCCCTCACCGAGCTTCACATCCTCGCTCATGCCCCGGCGTTGCACCTGGCGGCTGATCAGTCCCTTCATGGCCCGCAGGGATTCAATCACGCTGAAATCGATGTACTGGCGATAGGTGAACGGCCGCAGCAACTCCACCAACTCCTCCGCCGCCGGCTTGGCCCCCTCACCGCTGGCCGCCACCGGACGGGCCTTGATCATGGCATAACGCTCCCAATCCCGGCCCTGGCTCTGGTAGTACTCCTCCATGGCATCGAAATTCGACACCAGCGCCCCGCTCTGACCATAAGGGCGCAGGCGCATATCCACCCGGAACACAAAACCTTCAGCGGTGGGCGCATCCAGGCTTTTGATCAACCGCTGCCCCAGTCGGGTGAAAAACTCCTGATTGCCCAGCGAGCGCGACCCACCCTGGGTTTCCCCCGCCTCCGGGTAGGCGAAAATCAGATCGATGTCCGACGACACGTTCAGCTCCCGGGCCCCCAACTTGCCCATGCCAAGCACAATCAAGGGCTGCGGCTTGCCACTGTGCTTACCGGTCGGCACCCCCCAACGGGGTTTGAGCTGCTCAAAATGGTAATCCAGCGTGCTCTGAATAGCCGCCTCGGCGAAGCGGGACAACTCATCGGTAATCTCCCGCATGGACCCCAGACGATTCAGATCCCGCCAGATGATGCGCACCATGGCCCGGTGACGCTCCCGACGTAGCACCTTATCCAGTTCCCCATCATCCTCACAGGCCGCCACGGCCTCGACCAGATCGGGAAAAGAGCCGTCCTCCAGCGGCGCAAACAACGCCCCGGAACGTACCAACTCCAACAACAGCTCCGGTCGGGTCGTAGCGGTTTTCGCGATGTACTCGCTGGCGGCGAACGCAGTGTTCATCTGTTCGCGGAACGCCGCTTCCGACACCCCTTTGGGCAAGAGTGACTCCGGACGATCCAGCTCCCTCTGCTCGATGACCTCGTAAAAGTCATCGAAGCGTTTGCGGGTGGCTTCGTGGAGTTCGGCGGGGACCTGGTTTGGGTCGAACATAAATTTGGGAGCTCCGTTGTTTGTTTTGTTGGGGCTTTAAAGTTGGGTTACGGCGGATGCGCTTCGCATTCCGGGGCGTCGGGCCGATCCGCCTTAGCCAATCATTCACTTTGGGTTACGGCGGATGCGCTTTGCTTATCCGCCCTACGCGAACTTTGGTACTGAGGGCTGTTGAGGGGTATAGCCTTTGGAGACTCTCGGAGGCAGGGAGCCGACGAGAAGCCCCCAGGGGCCGCTCTTTGGCATCCATGCCATCGCGGCATTAGTGAATCCATTCACGTCAAGGGTTTACGGCGGGTCTCCAAAGGCTATACCCCTCAACAGACCGGACCTCCATAGAACCACCCACAATCATCAGCGTTCTTTTTCGGGAGGTGGAGCGACGCGCATGACTTCTTCTACGGTGGTCAGGCCGGCGGCGACCTTCTGGGCGCCGGATAAGCGAAGCGTGCGCATCCCCTCGCGCATCGCCTGCTTGCGCAACTCCCCCAGACTCGTCTCAGTCCCGATCCGATCCTTCACCGACTCCGACAACAGCAGAATCTCATACAACCCCTGACGCCCCAGATACCCCGTATTGCGACACTCAAGACAACCTACCGGCCGATAAATCCGCTGCGGCACCGACACCTTCCAGGGCGTCACCAACTGCTGCCAGTCCTCCGAACTGATCTCCCCCTCCTCCTTACAGTGCGGACACAACGTGCGTACCAGACGCTGCGCCATCACTCCCAAGAGAGTCGCATTGATCAGATAGGGCGGAATGCCCAGGTCCAGAAGACGTGCCACCGTCGCCGGCGCATCATTGGTATGCACCGTGGACAACACCAGATGTCCAGTCAAGGCCGCCTGCACGGCCATCTGCGCCGTCTCCAGATCACGGATCTCCCCGACCATGATGATGTCCGGGTCCTGACGCATGAGGGTGCGAATGCCCGCCGCGAAATCCAGCCCGATCTTGTGATGCACCTGGGTCTGATTGAAATGCTCCTCCACCATCTCAATCGGGTCCTCGATGGTGCTGACATTCACCTCCTCCGTGGCAATCTGGCGCAGCGAGGAGTACAGCGTGGTGGTTTTCCCCGACCCCGTGGGGCCGGTCACCAGGACAATCCCGTTGGGTCGCTCGAGCATGCCCCGCCAGCGTTCGTAATCTTCGCCCACCAGCCCCAGATCGGCAAAGCTGCGCAGCAGCACATCCGGGTCGAAAATCCGCAGCACCAGCTTTTCGCCAAAGGCGGTGGGCAGAGTGGACAGGCGCAGCTCTACTTCACTGTCATCGCTGCGTCGGGTCTTGATCCGGCCGTCCTGGGGCTTGCGCTTCTCGGCGATGTTCATCCGGGCCAGCACCTTGAACCGGCTGGTGACCGCGTTGGCGACATTGGCGGGCAGCTCGTACACCGGGTGGAGCACCCCGTCGATGCGAACCCGCACCCGCCCCACTTCCCGGCGCGGCTCGATATGAATGTCACTAGCGCGTTGGTCGTAGGCGTACTGCAGCAGCCAGTCGACGATTTTCACCACATGCTGATCGTTGGCCTCCGGGTCATCGCTGAAGCTGCCCAGGTCCACCAACTGCTCGAAGTTACCCGCACCGCTGGCGCCGGGGCCGCCGCTGGCCCGGTTCACCGAGCGGGCCAGGGTGTAGAACTCCACCAGATGCCGGTCAATATCCGCCGGGTTGGCGAACACCCGTTTGACGGTGCGCCGCGCCACATGCTCCAACTGGGGCTCCCAGCCGGTAATAAAGGGCTGGGTGCAGGCCACCACCACGGTTTCCTGGGTCACCTCCACGCAGAGGATGCCGTGGCGCTTGGCGAAGGCATAGGACATCACATCCGTCACCTTGGGCACGTCGATCTTGAGCGGGTCAATGTGATAGACCGGCAGCTCGGCCTTCTCCGCCAGCCAGGCGGTCAGGGTATCGCCATCGAGCACCTTGCCCGGGCGGGCCAGATCCTCCAGCCCCTGGGAGGCAATATAGGCCAGGGGGTGCATCATTGCCTGCTCGCGGGTCCGCACGGCACCCAGCAAGCGATTGGCGTCTTCCTGCCCCAGGCGATCATCCTTGACCAGATCATCCACCAGGCGGCGTAAATCGAGGCTATGCTGTGCAGTAGCAACTGAGGCCATAAGGCGCATTCCCGTTCTTTAATCAATGCGCCCGATTGTAGCCTGTCTGATCCGCGGACAACACCAAGGAAAGGCGCTTCGCCCCGAACGAACCATACACGGCAGGGGTATGACCAGGGATTCTGTCATAAAAATGTCAAATTCAAGGGTGACCTGCCGGGCATAAGTTTTTATACTGCCCGCACTTTCGCAAGGGGGAACTACCGCTATGGCTATCAACAACCCTTTCTCGAACCTGTTTGGGCGCTCTCCGATCAAGCCCATGCAGGAGCACATGGCCGTGGCCATCCGCGCCACCGGCGAGCTGCAGCGCTTCTTTGAGTGCGTGATCGCCGACGATTGGGAGCAGGTCGAAGCCGTTCAGCAGCGTATTGTCGAGCTGGAGCGCGAGGCCGATGCCCTGAAGAAGCAGCTCCGCCTGCACCTGCCCAAGAGCCTTTTCCTGCCCGTCCCGCGCACCGATCTGCTGGAACTGCTGAGCATGCAGGACCGCATCGCCAACCGCGCCAAAGACATTGCCGGCATCATGCTCGGCCGCAAGATGACCATTCCCGCCACCATGCAGGACATGACCCTGGAGTATGTGGGCGCCGCGGTGAAAGCCGCCGAGCAGGCGCTGGTGGCCATCAACGAGCTGGATGAACTGCTGGAAACCGGCTTCAGCGGTCGGGAACTGGGCATTGTGGAAAAGATGATTCAGGAGCTGGATGCCCTGGAACGCAAGACCGACCAACTGGAAGTGGAAATGCGCGCCACCCTGTACAGCCTGGAGGCCGACCTTCCGCCGGTGGACGTGATGTTTCTGTATAAGGTGATCGACTGGATCGGTGACCTCGCCAATCGCGCTCAGGATGTCGGTGGCCGTCTCGAACTGCTGCTCGCGCGTTAATTCAATCCTGCAAATGACTATTGGGGTAACCACATGACCGTGATCGCAGAATACGGCCAGACGCTGCTCATCCTCGCCTGCATCTTTGGCGTCTTTATGGCCTGGGGCGTTGGCGCCAACGACGTCGCCAATGCCATGGGCACCTCGGTGGGCTCTCGCGCCCTGACCATCAAACAGGCCATTCTGGTGGCCATGGTGTTCGAATTCCTCGGCGCCTACCTCGCCGGCGGCGAGGTGACCTCCACCATCCGCAAAGGCATTGTCGACCCCGTCATCATGGCGGAAAACCCGGACCTTCTGGTCTTCGGGATGCTATCCGCCCTTCTGGCCGCCGGCACCTGGCTGTTGATCGCCAGTATTCTCGGCTGGCCGGTATCCACCACCCACTCCATCGTCGGCGCCATTGTCGGTTTCGCCGCCGTGGGCATTTCCATGGAAGCGGTGGCCTGGAACAAGGTGGGCACCATTGTGGCGAGCTGGGTGGTATCTCCCCTGCTGGCGGGTACCATCTCCTTCTGGCTGTTCCGCTCGGTACAGAAGCTGATCCTCAATACCGAAGACCCCTTCAGCAACGCCAAGCGCTATATTCCACTGTACATGTTCGCCGTAGGCTTCCTGATCGCCATGGTGACCCTGGTGAAAGGCCTCAAGCATGTGCTGAGTGATTCGGCTTTTCAGCCCAGTTTCTTCCAGAGCATGGGAGTATCCGCCGTAATCGGCGTCCTGGTCGCGCTGCTCGGCATGCGCATGATGCGGGGCATCAAGAGAGACAACGAGGCCGACTCGGTCAACCGCTTCACCAGCGTTGAACGGGTATTCGGCATCCTGATGATTTTTACCGCCTGTGCCATGGCCTTCGCCCACGGCTCCAACGATGTGGCCAACGCTGTGGGGCCGCTGGCGGCCGTGGTCAGCGTGGTGCAGACCCAGGCGGTCAGCGCACAGGCGGTGGTACCCGCCTGGGTCCTGCTGATCGGTGCGGCAGGCATCGTCGTGGGCCTGGCGACCTACGGCTGGAAGGTGATTGCTACCATTGGCAAGAAAATCACCGAACTGACCCCGAGCCGCGGTTTTGCCGCCGAACTGGGCGCCGCCGGCACGGTGGTTCTGGCCTCCGGCACTGGCCTGCCGGTATCCACCACGCACACCCTGGTGGGTGCAGTATTGGGTGTTGGCCTGGCACGGGGCATCGGCGCTCTGAATCTGCGGGTGATCGGCACCATTTTCATGTCATGGGTTATCACTCTGCCGGCCGGGGCCGGGTTGGCCATTCTGTTTTTCTTCTTCTTTAAAGGTGTGTTTGGGTAATCTCGCCCAGGGGTTTGTAACGGCGGATGCGCTTCGCTTATCCGCCCTACGCCGATATCCAAGCCCGGCGCCACGACACTCATGCCACGCACCAAATGTCGGGTTACGCCTTCGGCTAACCCGACCTACCCGGGTTTGTTGGCGTGCCCTACCGATGATTTCCGTCCTGTATTACACTGCCGATACATTCTCTGAATCCGGCCGTGTATGACTTTCGATCTCAAACTGTATTCTGACCAGCTGGCCCAGTTGGTCGCCCAACCGTCGGTGAGCTGCTCCGACCCCCAATGGGATATGGGCAACCGCAAGGTGCTCGACCTGCTGGCCGACTGGCTCGAGGCTCGCGGCTTCCAGTGCGAGCTTCTGGCAGTGCCGGGCAAGAGCGGCAAGCACAACCTGATTGCCACCAAGGGCTCCGGCGCCGGTGGGCTGGTTCTGTCTGGCCACAGCGATACCGTACCCTACGATCAGAACCGCTGGCAGAGCGACCCCTTTTCGCTCACGGAAAGAGACGGCAAGCTCTACGGTCTGGGCGCCACCGACATGAAAGGTTTTTTCCCGGCGGTGCTCGCGGCCATCGATGCGGTTGCTGATCAACCTCTGGCGCAACCCTTGATCGTCATCGCTACGGCCGATGAAGAGAGCAGCATGAGCGGCGCCCGGGCGCTGGTGGAGCTGGGGCGCCCCAAGGCGCGCTACGCGGTGATTGGGGAACCGACCGAGCTGCGCCCGGTGCGCATGCACAAGGGCATCATGATGGAGTCGATTCGGGTGCGCGGCGCCAGCGGGCACTCCTCGAACCCGGCGCTGGGCAAGAACGCTCTGGAAACCATGCACGGGGTCATCTCCGAGCTGCTCACATACCGGAGTGAACTGCAGACCCGCTACCGCAATCCCGGCTTTCAGGTGGATGTGCCCACCATGAACCTCGGCTGCATCCATGGCGGCGACAACCCCAACCGGATTTGCGCCGAGTGCGAATTGCATTTCGACCTGCGGGCGCTGCCCGGCATGGACAACGACGAGCTGCGCGCGGCCATTGGCCGGCGCCTGCGCCCCATTGCCGAGCGCTCGGGTACCGACATTGTGTTATCGGAACTGTTTGCTGGCGTGGAGCCCTTCGAGCAGGACGAGCACTCCGCCCTGGTAAAGGCCTGTGAGCGTCTCACGGGCCACTCCAGTGAGGCGGTGGCCTTCGCCACAGAGGCCCCGTTTCTGCAATCCTTGGGCATGGAGACGCTGGTGCTCGGGCCCGGCTCGATCAACCAGGCCCATCAACCCGACGAGTTTATCGACATTCAACAACTGGCACCGGCGGTGGACATTCTCAGCGGGCTGATTGATCGCTTCTGCATCCAGCCCGACACGGCGGCGTCCGAAGTCCCTGTGTCTGACAAAAGGAACTAACGCTTTGACCGGTTCAACCCAAGACTACGTCAAATGGTTCAGGCACTCCTCGCCCTACATCAATGCACACCGGGGTAAAACCTTTGTATTGATGTTGCCCGGCGAAGCCCTGGTGCACCCCAACTACGGCAACATCATCTACGACATCGCCCTGCTCAGCAGCCTGGGAGTACGACTGGTGGTAGTGCACGGTGCGCGACCGCAGATTGATGCCCGACTGGCCGAGTCCGGCATCGAGAGCCAGTTTCACCGCAACCTGCGAGTCACCGACGCCGCCAACCTGGAACAGGTCACCCAAGCCATTGGCCAGGCCCGCATTCAGATGGAGGCGGCCCTGTCCACCGGGGTGCCCAACTCCCCCATGCACGGCGCACGCATGCAGGTGATCAGCGGCAACTTTGTGGTGGCCATGCCCCACGGCGTGCTCGACGGCGTCGATCTGCAGCACACCGGCAAGGTCCGCCGGATCAACACCCGCTCACTCAATACCGTACTCGACTCCGGCGCCATCGCCCTGCTCTCGCCGCTGGGCTATTCCACCACCGGTGAAGCCTTCAACCTCTCCTTCACCGATGTCGCCACTCAAGTGGCCTCGGCGTTGAAAGCGGACAAGCTGTTGGCGTTTATAGAAGCCGAGGGTGTCAGCGATGCCAGCGGCGAACTGGTCAGGCAGTTGGCTGTGCAGGAGTGCCGGGACTTTCTGGAACAACAGGGCGAACAGATCAGCGGGGATATCCGTCAGGCACTCTCGGCCTGTTACCTGGCCTGCCTGCAGGGCGTGCCCCGCGCCCAACTGTTCAGTTACGCCGCCGACGGCGCCATGCTCAGCGAGCTGTTCACCCGGGACGGTATGGGCACCATGGTGCACTCGGACAGTTACGAACAACTACGCCGGGCCACCATCGATGATGTGGGCGGGATTCTGGAGCTGATCGCGCCGCTGGAGAATGAGGGCATTCTGGTGCGCCGCTCCCGGGAGTTGTTGGAGACGGAGATCGACCGGTTCCATGTGCTGGAAAAGGACGGCACCATCATCGCCTGTGCGGCCATGTATCCCTTTGAGGAGAGTGCGGAACTGGCCTGTGTGGTCACCCATCCGGAGTACCGCAAGGGCGGCCGGGCGTCGACGCTGCTCACTCAGATGGAGAAAATGGCGCGGCGTCAGGGCATCAAGCAATTGTTTCTGCTGACCACCCAGACGGCTCATTGGTTTATCGAGCAGGGGTTTGTTCAGGCGCAGATTGATGACCTCCCTGTTGCGCGGCGTCGGTTGTATAACTATCAGCGGAATTCGAAGATTTTTATCAAAAACCTATAGGACAGGTTGAGAAACCGTTAGAGCTTCGTATCGAAACGCTGCGGTTGGGTATACTGTTGTGAGACACGCCGTGAACCCATCCGTGGGGGCTCATCACCCGCCGGCCCCCTTCGCGCTCCCCGCGCTTCGGGGCACTTCCCACATCCATGTGGGGCGTCCAGAGGCGGGTGACGGTCTCACAACAGTATACCCAACCTCCGCCGTGCCAACGTACAGTTCCGGGAACTAGTACCTACTCAGAGAGTAGGTCGGATTAGCGTAAGCGTAATCCGACAAATTCGTGGTCTTGGGGATCTGTCGGATTACGGCCTAGCCAACGACGGCGGATGCGCTTTAGCTTATCCGCCCTACGCGCACTACAGTGCCTGAAATGTGCCACTGAGGTTCGGTGTAGGGTGCACTGTTCCCGGACCGTGGAGCGGGGGACCCGCGATGCGAGCCTACATGGATGTATTCACGGCGTGTCCGGGAACAGTGCACCCTACACCGGACCGGACGCGACACCACCCACAGGGTTTTCTGCTATTATTGACGCCTTTTTTATTACGTCAGACGAAGAGTAGAACCATGCCCGTTTATCGCTCCAAGACCACCACCGCTGGCCGGAATATGGCTGGTGCTCGCGCCCTGTGGCGTGCCACCGGGATGAAAGACGAAGACTTTCATAAACCCATTATCGCCGTCGCCAACTCCTTTACCCAATTTGTGCCCGGCCATGTTCATCTCAAGGACATGGGCCAACTGGTCGCAAGGGAAATCGAAAAAGCCGGTGGTGTGGCCAAAGAGTTCAACACCATTGCGGTCGACGACGGCATCGCCATGGGCCATGACGGCATGCTCTACAGTCTGCCCTCGCGAGACATCATCGCCGACTCCGTCGAGTACATGGTCAATGCCCACTGTGCCGACGCCCTGGTGTGCATCTCCAACTGCGACAAAATCACCCCCGGAATGCTGATGGCCGCGATGCGCCTGAACATCCCTGTGATTTTTGTATCCGGCGGTCCTATGGAAGCGGGCAAAACCAAACTCGCAGATCACAACCTGGATTTGATTGATGCCATGGTCATTGCCGCCGACGACTCGGTGGACGACGAAACCGTGGCCGAGTACGAGCGCTCCGCCTGCCCGACCTGCGGTTCCTGCTCCGGGATGTTCACCGCCAACTCCATGAACTGCCTGACCGAGGCACTGGGTCTGTCACTGCCCGGTAACGGCACTCTATTGGCAACCCACGCCGACCGGGAGGAGCTGTTTCTTGAGGCCGCCCGACGTATCGTGGACATCACCAAGCGCTACTATGAGGAAGACGACGAGCGGGTGCTGCCACGCTCAATCGCCAACTTCAAAGCCTTTGAGAACGCCATGGCCCTGGATATTGCCATGGGCGGTTCCACCAATACCATTCTGCACCTGCTGGCGGCCGCGCAGGAAGGCGAAGTCGATTTCACCATGTTCGATATCGACCGCCTGTCTCGCGAGATTCCTCAGCTGTGCAAAGTCGCACCCAACACTCAGCTCTATCACATTGAAGACGTGCACCGCGCCGGTGGGGTCATGAGTATTCTGGCCGAACTCAACCGGGCCGGTCTGCTCCATGCCAACCTGCCCACCGTTCACAGCAACACCTTCCAGGAGGCGCTGGATCACTGGGATATTACGACGACCACCTCCGATGAGGTACGCACCTTTTACAAGGCCGGTCCGGCGGGTATCCCGACCCAACAGGCGTTCAGTCAGGCCACTCGCTGGCCCAGCCTCGATGACGACCGCGCCAACGGCTGTATCCGCTCACTGGAGCACGCCTTTACCCGCGAAGGGGGCCTGGCAGTCCTGAAGGGCAATATCGCCCTGGACGGCTGTGTGGTGAAAACCTCGGGTGTCGATGAGAGCTGCTGGGTGTTTGAAGGGCCGGCGCGTGTTGTGGAAAGCCAGGACGAGGCGGTCGATGCGATTCTCAGTGGGAAAGTCATAGCCGGCGAAGTGGTAATTGTTCGTTATGAAGGGCCTCGCGGTGGTCCCGGTATGCAGGAAATGCTGTATCCCACCAGCTACCTGAAATCCAAGGGGCTGGGTAAGGATTGCGCACTGCTGACCGACGGCCGTTTCTCCGGCGGGACTTCTGGCCTGTCGATCGGACACGTATCGCCGGAAGCGGCGGCGGGTGGCGCCATTGGTCTGGTAGAGGACGGCGACACCATTCTGATCGATATTCCCAACCGCAAGATCGAGGTGCGCCTGAGTGACGAACAACTGCAGGCGCGCCGCGACGCCATGAATGCGCGGGGCGAGCAGGCGTGGAAACCCCAAGAAGCCCGTCCGCGCAAAGTCAGCACCGCCCTGAAAGCCTACGCCATGCTGGCGACCAGTGCCGACAAAGGGGCCGTCAGGGATCTGAGTAAACTCGACTGAGTCCACCTTGCGAGCACTTGGCAGGGACGCCTCGCGCGCTGCATTCAATTTTGCCCGATACAAAAAAACCGGCTCTAGGCCGGTTTTTTTGTGCGTTGAGAGCAGAGGCTTAAGCGCCTGGCAATACCAGACCGTCTTCCTCTTCCCACTTACGCTTGCGCTCCTGATAACGCTCTTCTTCTTTACGAGCCTTCTCTTCGCGCGCTTTCTCTTTCTCGGCGAAACTGATCCACTGCTTGGCCGCTTCTTCGCTGCGCTTGTCTTTGGCCGCTTCCTTCAGAGTCTCAATCGCATCGTCATACTGCTCCAGATTGACATAGGCAGTGCCCATGCGCAGATACACCTGGTCAGCACGTTCAACCCCTTTATCCAACGCTTCACGAGCTGCGTCGATAGAGTCTTCGTAGCGATCGTTCAACATGTAGATAGCGGACAAGCGCGCGAACAGATCGCCCTCGTCAGACTTCTCGGCCGCCTTTTCCATTTCAACCATGGATTTTTCAACTTCCTGAGCCATGCTCCAGGCATTGGCAAGAAGCTCCAGATTGCGGGAGGTCGGCTCGATGATCTCATCCTCGTAGATACCTTTTTCAAGGACCTTGGCGGCCTTGTAAGGGATATCCCGATCGAGATACATGGAAGCCATGGATACCAGGATGTTTTCCTTGTCCAGGCCGTCGAGCAGATACACCACTTCCAGGGAGTGCAGACGATTGTCGAACTCTTCCAGCAGGCTGTACATGTCAGACAGCTGGCGCCAGGTCGACACCTTCGGGTAGTCCCGAACCATCTTCTTCAGCACATTCAGCGTGTTTCTGTAATCTTCTTTTTCGAAGTACAACAGACGCTGCATCGCATACCAGTTTTCTTCGGGAACCTCGCCATCCTGCTCGGCCATCTCAACCGCTTCGTTGACATGAACCAGCGCACGATCCGCATCACCCATCTGGTAGAACAGCAGAGAGAACACGTAGTACTGGTCGGCGTCGATACTGGTGACCATGTTGGTCCAGTTTTCGAAGGCGTCCAGTGCTGCATCAAAGTTCTCTTCCTGCATGTGCAGCTTGCCCAGAACCTGCCATGTGGAAGTTTCCAGACCCGATGGAATCTGCGGAGAACGAGCTACAACCTTTTCGAACGCATCAATGGTGCGATCCATGTTATCCATCTGGAAATGGACATTGGCAACGAAGTTGTAGATCTGAGCCTGCTCATAGGCGTTGTATTCGCCGATGTTGCGTTCCATTTCCTGCAACAGACGCAACGCTTCGTTCAGGTCCGGCTCACGACCGGAATCTTCTTCCGGATCAATGAAACTCTGAACCTCAGAGAGCTCTTCGTTCAACCGCTGACTGATACCGGGAATCCGGCGGGTTTCCGGCGGCGTGCTGGACGGCCTGATGAGCTCCTGGGCCATAACACTGCCCTGAAGCCAACCACTGGCCTCCGGTGCCACCTCATTCACAACCACAGTAGAGACGGCAGGAGCGGTGATCAGCGCCGCCGCCAACAGGCTGCGATTCAGCGTACCGGCAAAAAATGCTTGTAGTTTATTCACTGTCATAACCCCCAACCTACTCGTCCGCCAGTTCAAAGACGAAACGATAGCTAACACCGGCCACTTCCACCGGCTCGCCGTCTACAGTCCGCGGACGGAACTTGAAACGCTCTGCAGCGCGAATCGCCGAACGGTTGAAGATACTGGTCTCGCGACCTTCGGTATCCACGGCATCCACCACCACTACGTCACGAGTTGAACCGTTGGTCGTCACGGTAAAGCTTACCGTCACAAAACCCTCGATTCCGCGCTGAGCCGCGCGACGTGGATACTCGGGCGCCACCGCCACGATAGGCATATATTCGCCGTCACCGGAGAAGTTGCCACCCGTGCCCATGTTCATGTCGAGCCCCATACTCGGCGCAGCCATGTTCAGAGCACTCGCATCAACATCCGGAGAGTCAAACTCGGGCTCCGGAATATCCGGCGGAGGTTCATTGGGATCCTCCGGCTTCTGTGGCTTAGCCGCCTCGTACTGCGTTTCAATCTCCGTATCCGGCATATGGATGTCGGCGATTTTACGGTCTTCCGGCTTTTCGTCCTGACCAAGGTCGGAGTTGATCAAGGACTGCATCAAAAACAGCAGGGCCACCGTCACGACGACCGACAACCCCCCCGCGATACCTACTCTTGCAAAATTCATAGCAGCCTAGTTCTCTTCAGTGGAGACAGCGACGTTGGTAATACCCAGCTCGCGTGCGGATTCTGTAATGGCAATAACAAACTCCATATCAGCACCCTGGTCCGCCTGGATAACCACTGTCCCATTCGGGTTTTCGGCCTGCAAACGCTCAATTTGAGCCCGGACACCACGTTTGTCCACCTGCTGCTTGTCGATCCAGATTTCGTTATTTGCGTTAACGGCAATCAGAATCGCAGCCTCTTCCTTCGGATCCGCGGTGGTCGCTTCAGGACGATTGACTTCAATCCCCGTCTCTTTAATGAATGTAGCAGTCACGATGAAGAAGATCAGCATGATGAACACCACATCGAGCATGGGCGTCAAGTCAATGGCCTGAGCTTCTTCTTCGGCTTTCTGATTGTTCCTGCTCATGGGATATCTCTTAAATACCGGGTTTAAACTGGGTGCTCGCCTTAGTGATCCATCGTCAGGTGATCGGCAAACAGGTGATTTTCGCGATCGGCAATCCGCTCAAGGTAAGTGTTGGCAAACAGGCCGGAAAGGGCCGCCACCATACCTGCCATGGTCGGAATTGTTGCCCGCGATACGCCGCCGGCCATCTGTTTGGCGTCGCCGCCGCCCGTCATCGCCAGAACGTTAAACACCTCGATCATACCGGTCACGGTACCGAGCAGACCCAACAGAGGGCACAGACTTACCATGGTGGCAATCATGTCCATGTTGGTGTTGATCTTCTCGGAGATCCGGGAAATCATCGCCTCACGAATTTGGTGGGCATTCCACGATTTCCGCTCACTACGGCTTTCCCACTGATCCAGTGCCGCCTGGACATCGCTTTTCAGACCACCTTTGAAGTACCAGACCCTCTCAAAGATGAGGGTCCACATCAGGAAGGTTAGGATGGCGATGAGCACAAGCACACCGCCCCCTTGATCCAAAAAGGCTTTAATGGCTGCAAACGCTTCCATTATTGCCGTCATGGTCTATCTCCTACTTATTGCGCTCGGAGTTCTCGGCAACGATGCCGGTAGTCTGCTCATCCAGAATGTGGATGATACGCTTGGCGCGACCGTTAACAATGGTGTGCAGCAATACTGTCGGAATTGCCACTACCAGACCCAGAACGGTGGTAATCAGAGCGGAGGAGATACCGCCTGCCATGTTCTTCGGATCGCCGGCACCAAAGATGGTGATCGCCTGGAAGGTCAGAATCATACCGACCACGGTACCCAACAGACCCATCAGCGGCGCAACGGCAGCGATGATCTTCAGCAGGGCCAGACCACTTTCAATCTTCGGACGCTCTTTCAGAACGGCTTCTTCAAGCTTCAGTTCCAGAGTCTCGGGATCAACCCCTTTGTTGTCCTCAGCCACCTGCAGCACACGACCCAGCGGGTTGTTGGCGCTCGGGGTGCTGGACTTCAGCTGAGAGGTCACTTTGGCACTGACCGCACTCAGGACGATGATCCGCCAGATACCCAGCAGGAAGCCGAAGATACCCACGGCGGTGATGACGTAGCCTACGCCGCCGCCCTGATGCCAGCGCTCACCCCAGGTGGGGCTGTCGATCAGCGCGGTCAGCAGAGAACCGCCGGTCGGGCCAGTCGGGTCGATACCCACACGAACGAGGCCAGAATCGGCCGCTTGCAGGTTGGCAGCCGCGTCCTGAATGTTGCCGGCAGGCTGACGAGCCAGCTCTTCCATTTTGGCACCATCCGGAATAAAGGCCAGGTACTTGCCTTCGGACACCAGGTTGTAGGAACCGATACGGACAACTTCCTGATCCACCTTGTCGCCATTGGGTTTGATCACTTCGCCATTAAACGTGACGATGCGACCGCTTTCGACCATCTGACGCTGCACTTCGTACCACAGGCGCTCGATTTCCTCGATGCTGGGCAGACGAGTGTTGCTGTTCATCTTGTCGATCAGGCCATTCAGGAACTCACCCCGGTTCGGGTATTGAGCACTGATGATTGAAGTCTGAATGTTAGAACGCAAGTCACCTGCAGTTGAGGTCAGGTGACCGAACAACTCACGCAGAGAACCCAGACGCTCATTCAACTGGTTGCGCTTGGCATCCACTTCGAGCTCTTGCTCGTCGTAGCGGGCTTCCAGGGTTTCAGAGCGGTTTTCTTCTTGAGCCCGGGTATTGCGAGCCTGTTCCAGCAACTGCTGCTGCTGGCCGCGCTCCTGACGGAACTCAGCTTCGCGCTGACGGTGCTCCTGGGATTCGTTGACACGTGACTCACGCACCATCTCCAGCAGCTCGTCGAGCGAACCGGCCTGGTCATCGTCTTGGGCCAGAGCGACATTGGCGCTCAGCAGACCCGCGGTCAGGGCAACCAGAGAGCCCTTCAAAAACGTCATCTTCATTGTGCTGCCTCCGGAGCCTGAACGGGTAACATCATGATGTCCTGGCTTGCCTGGTCACGGGCAATGCGCAGACCCTTGAGAATGTGATTCCGGTAAGAATCATCGAGCGGAACCCAGGCTTCCTGTTCTTTATCCCAGGCGCCCTGCTGCTCGGTATCTGTGGTCTGATACATGAGGGAGATACGACCAACGCGCAGAATGTTCACTTCGCGCTCCTGGCCATCCACTTCCAGCGAATCGCGGTAAGTATCGAGGAAGCGACCGTATTCAGATTCGATGCGATAGGCTTCCAGAACCTGGCGGAACTTTTCCGCCACGGAAATATCGGCGCGATCCTGATTGTCACGCAACATCTGCAAGCGGGCACGACGTTCGTCCAGGTGGAAAGGCATGTCCAGCTCTACGAACTGCTCCAGTGCGTCCAGCATGTTCATGACCAGCGGCTGAATCTGACGCTCGATCACGGTGACCTGCTCGATGGACTGATCCAGATCGCGCAGTACGCGCTGCTGGGCTTCGATTTGACGCTCCAGCTGGAGATTGTAGGTACGCAGACCTTCAATTTCCTTGTTTACCACCTTGAACTGCTGCAGCAGATCGTCGGTTTCCTGGGCCAGGCGGTCAATCCGCTGTTGAGATTCCTGGGCCATTGCGGTTTTGGCCTCACCGACCTGGAGAATCTGCTCCAGGGTTTCATCTGCCACGGCAACGCTACCCATTAGCGCGCCGGCAGAAAGCGCGGTGGTCAGAGCCACGGCTTTCAATCGCTGCTTTTTCATATTTCCCCCAACTCGGGTGCTTGCATCAGATGAGTTTGCGACAGGCAGCTGCCACACAACACGTTATCCACACAGTGCCTTCAAAAGGCTGGCAAAAACCTCTACGAGGCAGCCAAGAACGCAGCATTGTAATAAGAGGCTTACTTCACATTCAATGCTTTAAGGAAACCGTTTCCCAAGTGGGTAGATCGGTATCACTCAGGTAACAAATTGTCCCGCTGACTGTCTGATTAAAGTAACACCTGCTTAAAAATTGACCAATACTTTTGCGCTGTCATCAAACGGTAATACGATCGTACCGTTGAAAGACGTGCCCCACCGAAGCGTCATTCGCTCCGGGCTGCTCGTCGGTGAGGTGCCACTCTTCGCCACTGAGCGACGGAAAGTGGGCATCCCCTTCCACCTCCAGGTCGATCCGGGTCAGATAAACCCGATCGGCCAGAGGTAAACTCTGGCGGTAAATCTCTTCACCGCCCATAACCATGATTTCCTCAGCGTCCGGCTGCTCCCGGCGGGCCAAGGCTATCGCGGCCTCGATACTGGTCACCCAGCGCAGGCTCGGATCCCGCGCCTCTCGAGACTGCCGGCTCACCACAATGTTGAGTCTTCCGGGCAGCGGGCGCCCGATGGACTCATGGGTCTTGCGTCCCATGATGACCGGTTTGCCCAGAGTAACCGACTTGAAATACTTCAGGTCGCCGGGCAGATGCCAGGGCAGCTCATTGTTCCGGCCAATGACTCCATTGCGGGCGGCCGCCACTATTAAGGCCACAGTCATACGTCGAGGTTCCCCTTTTCTGTGACGAACTTCACACCGCAATCGGTGCCTTGATTCTCGGATGGGGGTCGTACCCCTCGAACTGGAAATCTTCCAACTGGTAATCAAACACCGATTCCGGTCGGCGCCCGATCACCAGCTTTGGCAACGGCCGGGGTTCGCGGCGCAGTTGCTCGTAGACAATATCGTCGGTCAGGTGATTGTGGTACAGGTGACAATCACCGAAGGTGTGCACAAAGTCCCCCACCCCCAGGTCACACTGCTGAGCAATCATGTGGGTCAGTAGCGCATAGCTGGCAATATTGAAAGGCACCCCCAGGAACAGGTCGGCGCTGCGCTGGTAGAGCTGACAGGACAACTTCCCGTCCGCCACGTAAAACTGGAACAGGGTATGGCAGGCCGCCAGAGCCATCCGCCCCTGCTCGGCGTTCTTCTGGGGGCTCAGGGACTCATCCGGCAGGTCCGCCGGATTCCAGGCACTGACAATCAGGCGCCGGGAGTTGGGGTTGGTGCGAATCTGCTCGATCACCTCGCCGATCTGATCGATGGTGCGACCATCGGGGCAGGCCCAACTGCGCCACTGCTTGCCGTAGACCGGACCCAGATCTCCCTCCGCCGTGGCCCATTCGTTCCAGATTTTACAGCCACGCTCTTGCAGCCAGGTGACATCCGTGCGCCCCTGCAGAAACCACAAGAGCTCGACAATCACACTTTTCAAGTGCACGGTTTTGGTGGTGACCAACGGAAAACCGTCAGACAGATCAAACCGAAGCTGCCGCCCGAATACCGACCGGGTGCCGGTTCCCGTCCGGTCCCCACGATCCAGACCGTTGTCGATGACATCGCGCATCAGCGCCAAATACTGTTGCATGTTGAATTACCTGATCCCCAAAACGTTCGAACTCAGCGTCCCGACTGCCGGCGCTTGACCTGTTGCTGCCAGCTCCACACCAGTACTCCGATACCAAGAATGAGCATCGGCAAGGAGAGCAATTGCCCCCGGGTAACCCAGCCAAACAGGTCAAAACTGATGTGCTGATCCGGTTCGCGGAAAAATTCGGCAAAAATTCGGAAACAGGCGTAGAGCACCAAAAACAGCCCCGCCACCGTGCCCCTGGGGCGAGGTTTGGATGAATACCAGTACAGCACAGTAAAGAGTACCAACCCTTCCAGGGTTGCCTGATAAAGCTGCGAGGGATGCCGTGCAATGCCCTCGGGGTCTTTGGGAAATACCATGGCCCAGGGCACATCGGCCGCGCGCCCCCACAGCTCCTGACCAATAAAGTTACCCAGGCGCCCCAGCCCGAGACCAATAGGGACGAGTGGCGCGACAAAATCCGTCAGTGCCAGGAATGACACTTTGCTCCGCCAGGCGAACAGGGCGAGCGCCACGATGACCCCGAGCAGCCCACCGTGGAAGGACATTCCCCCTTCCCAGACCCGAAACAACCAGATCGGGTCGCTCAGCCAATAATTGAAATGGTAGAAGAAGACATAGCCAAAGCGCCCCCCCAAAATCACCCCGAAAGCCACATAAGTCGTGAGGTTTTCCACCTGGGAGCGCTGGACCACCGTATGCGGAAAACCAGCCCGGCGCAGAGCCAGAAGCCAGGCGCCGGCAAAGCCGAGCAGGTACATCAGACCATACCAGTGAATATCCAACGGACCATAGGACTGGCCGGCAAACTCAAACGGGCCAATACTCACGGCCACCGGGTCAATTTCGGGGTATTTCATAAGCCTTGCTTATCGCAGTCAGTGAACGGTGGGACAAATCAGTGCGGGGGAATACTACCACTGTTGGATGACGAACACAGTGCCTTCGCCCGACCGGCACTCAATCGGTGGAGCTGGCGGGGCGAATCAGGCGCGTTGCGCCGAGATCACGCAGGGTGTCGTCGACGCGCTGGCGGATCTGATCGGCGTCCGGCAAGGTCATCACCTCAGAAAGCAACGCTCGCGCCTGCTCCAGGCTGATACTGCGAATCACCGACTTGACCTTGGGCAGGTTGGTGGCGTTCATCGACAGCACGTCATAGCCCATGGCCATCAGCAGAATGGCCGCCCCCGGGTCACCGGCCAACTCACCACAGATCCCCACGCTGACGCCCTCGGCGTGACCGTCGTCGACCACGCTGCGCAGCGCCCGCAGCACCGCCGGATGGTAAGCCTGATAGACATCGGCGACCCGGGCGTTATTTCGGTCCACCGCCAGCAGGTATTGGGTCAGGTCGTTGCTACCCACCGACAGGAAGTCCACCCGGGCCGAGAGCTCTCGGGCCTGATAGACCGCCGAGGGCACTTCGATCATTACCCCGAGCGGCGGCAGCTTGACCGAGTGGCCCTCTTCCAGCAATTCATTGAAGGCCCGATAGATCAGTACCTTGGCCGCCTCCAGCTCGGGCACGCTGGTAATCATCGGCAGCAGAATCCGCAGGTTATCCAGGCCTTCACTGGCCTTGATCATGGCGCGAATCTGGGCCAGAAAAATCTCCGGATGGTCCAGAGTGACGCGGATGCCGCGCCAGCCCAGGAAGGGGTTTGCCTCTTCGATGGGGAAGTAGGGCAACGCCTTGTCCCCGCCGATATCCAGGGTCCGCATGGTCACGGTGTGAGGCGCGAACGCCGAGAGCTGCTCCTGATAAATGGAGCGCTGTTCCTCCTCACTGGGAAAGCGATCGCGCAGCAGAAAAGGGACTTCAGTGCGGTACAAGCCGACCCCTTCGGCGCCGCGCTCCAGGGAGCGGACCACATCGGTCATCAGACCGGTGTTCACCCATAGCGGCAGCCGGTAGTGATCGGTGGTTTCACAGGGCAGGTCCTTGAGCGCTTCCAGGCCCTTGACCAGCTCCTGCTCTTCGAGATAAATCGCCTTGTAGTGCTTGCGCAGCTCCGGGCCCGGATCGGTGTACACCGTGCCCTTGTAGCCGTCGACGATCAGGGTCCGCCCATCCACCTGAGTGTAGGGCAGGTCCACGGCCGCCATCACCGTGGGGATATCCATGGCCCGGGCGAGAATGGCCACGTGGGAGTTGCTCGAGCCCTGCACCGACACCAGGCCGGCCAGCTTGTCCTTGGGAATTTCGCCGAGCATGGAGGCGGTCAGCTCTTCTCCCACCAGAATGGTCTGATCGGGATAAATGCGGCACTTCTGGTTGGACTCCTGCAGGTAAGCGAGTACTCGCCGACCCAGATCTCTCAGGTCCGTCGCCCGCTCCCGGAGGTAGGCGTCATTCATGCTGCTGAAGGTGCGTTCGTGCTCCAGAATCACA
The DNA here is from genome assembly GCF_002388575.1 of Marinimicrobium sp. UBA4509. Lineage (NCBI taxonomy): Bacteria > Pseudomonadati > Pseudomonadota > Gammaproteobacteria > Cellvibrionales > Cellvibrionaceae > Marinimicrobium > Marinimicrobium sp. UBA4509. Next base: position 222,400 of record NZ_DGMV01000051.1, on the reverse strand, counting down.
TCGGCCCAGGCCGATGGCGCGGCAGTCCCCTGGCGAATCCGTTCCGTGACTTCTTTCCCCAGCGACGCATCATTTAGCATCGCCAGGTAGGCATCAAAGAGCGCCTGCTCCTCCCGGTTCAGCCGGGTTTTGAGCTGCTCGCCCAGACCTTTGATATCTTCCCGCACCGCCTGCAGGCACTTCTGGAAAAAGGCGAGTTCCGCCTCCACATCGGTGCAGGTTTTATAGGGCACCGAGCGCAGATCGGCCGGCGGCGTTATCACCACCGCCTCGCCCATGGCAATCCCGGAGGCGCCGGACACCCCGGCAAATTTGGCTTGCGCCGCCTTTTCGCCAATGGCCACCATCACCCCGGTCGCCTCGGCGTGGGCGATCACCCCCGCCAATTGGGCTGACATGGTGACAAGGAAGGCTTCATCGCCCTCATCGAACCGGCGCCGCTCCACCTGCTGGACCACCAGCACCCCCAGCACTTTACGGTGGTGGATAATGGGAACGCCGAGGAACGAGCTGAAGCGCTCCTCACCGGTTTCGGGGAAGTATTGGTAACTGGGGTGGGTTTCAGCCTGCTCGAGGTTGATGGGCTCTTCCCGGGTGACGACCCGGCCGACCAGACCTTCACCGTCTTTCAGCCGCACCCGACCGACCGCATCGGCATTGAGGCCCTCGGTCGCCATCAGTACATAGTCGCCCTCGGGGCCGCGCAGATACACCGAGCACACCTCGGTTTTCATGGCGGTCTTGACCCGGGAGACGATGATCGCCAGCGCGGTCTTCAGGTCCCGCGCCGCGTTAACCTCCTGGACGATGGAACGCAGGGAGTTCAGCATGTGCGACTCGCCGGTGCACGGGCCGGATCAAACCAGGCGGCCTCGAGTTGGCTGTGGTAGGGAGAGAGCTCCTTGAGCGCTCGGCGGTAGACCTCGCGCTTGAAGGCAACCACTTTCGCCAGCGGATACCAGTAGCTGACCCAGCTCCAGTCATCGAACTCGGCGCGGCCGCCGTTTTCCAGGCAGATCCGGCTCTCGGGAGATTTCATACGCAACAGAAACCACTTCTGTTTCTGACCCAGGCAAAGCGGCTGGGAATTGTGACGCACCAGCCGACTGGGCAAGCGATAGCGCAGCCAGCCCCGGGTGCAGGCCAGCATCTCCACATCCGCCCGGGTCAGCCCTATCTCTTCCTGCAGCTCCCGGTACAGCGCCTGCTCCGGGGACTCGCCTTCATGAATACCACCCTGCGGGAACTGCCAGGCATCCTGCCCCCCAACGCGCCGCGCCCAGAGCAACTGGCCCTGGTCATTGGTCAATACAATACCCACATTGGGGCGAAAACCTTCGGCGTCTATCACGGGACTCAGCCAATCCTTATTTCAGTCGTTATAAAAGTACTCCGGCCTATTGTTCCATAAAGTCATTGCGCTCAGCAATTGGCGCAGTTGAGCCCGGCCTGAGGAGCCGCTATGCTTAGCGGCTTTGGCCAAGCAACCGCAGGTACCCCGTGAGTCTCGCAATCTTTGACCTGGACAACACCCTGATCGCCGGTGACAGCGACCACCGCTGGGGCGAATTCCTGATCCACAAGGCGCTGGTCGATCCCGGGGAGTACAAATCCCGCAACGACGACTTCTACCGCGCCTATCAGGACGGCAGCCTGGACATTCACGAGTACCTGGGGTTCTCCCTTGCGCCCTTTGCCTCCCTGAGCGACCAGCAGGTGGCCGAGCTGCAGCGCGAATTTCTGTCCGAGTGGATCGAGCCCTTGATGCTGGACAAGGCACAGGCGCTGATTCAGCGCCACCGAGACCAAGGGCATCAACTGCTGATCATCACCGCCACCAATGATGTGGTCACCACCCCAATCGCACAGCGCCTGGGCACTCCCCATTTGCTGGCCAGTGAGGCCGAGCGCGGCCCCGACGGCTACACCGGGCGCCCGACCGGCACGCCCTGCTTCCAGGGCGGCAAGGTCACCCGTCTTAAGGAGTGGCTGAAAGAACACCCCCACGCTCTGGAACACGCCCACTTCTATAGCGATTCGGCCAACGACCTGCCACTGCTGGAGTCGGTGGGTTACCCGACCGCCGTTGACCCGGACCCGCGCCTGGCCGAGGCCGCGCAGGCACGTCAATGGCCGATCATCAGCCTGAGGGACTGACCATGCGGTTCCCCCACCCCCTCCCGTTGCTCACCGCCCTGCTGTTGATCGGCTGCGACCCGGGTCCGGAGTCCCCTGGCCCCACTCCCGATGAATCGCCCCGCGAGACACAGAGCATTGCCGCCCCCGACCCAGCTCTGGCTGACAGCACCCTGGCGGCCTGGCGGCAGGGAGAGCAGTGGCTCAGCGGGGCGCGCACGGCCTGTGCTGAAATGCATGAGCGTCTCGACGCTTTCCTGGCTCAGCCGGCGCAGGGCAGCCTCGCGGCCACCCGTGAGGCCTGGCATCAGTGCCACACCCGCTGGCACCATCTCGAGCCGCTGCTGACTCTGGGTGAAAGCAGTCCCGGCCTGTTTGGTGACCTGAGGGAAATCGCCTTTCAGGTGGACGCGCACCCCATCCAGCCCGGGTACCTGGATGGCCTGGAGAACTATCCCTACAGCGGCATCGTCAACGACATTACCCTCTCCATCAACGCACAGACCCTGCGCGAACAGCACGGTCTGACCGATGAGGCCGACGTGGCTCTGGGCCTGCACGCGCTGGAATTCCTGCTCTGGGATGAGCAGGGCGACCGACCGGTGAGTGACTTCGAGCCCCGCACCTCCGCCGGGGACGACCCGATGAACGCCGAACGGACCGTCGATCAACTGCCCAACAACCGCCGCCGCGCCCTGGTGCGTCTGATCAGCCAGTTACTGCAGGACGACCTGGCACTGCTCGAGCAACACTGGCAATCCACCAGCGGGCGACTTCCCGCCACCTACCGACAGCTCAGCCCCTCCAGCCGACTGCCCCTGTTGCGCGACGCGCTCCGGTCACTGCTGCGGGAGCGCCTGCCCCGGGAGCTGGCGCAACTCGAAGAACCTGAACTGGCCCACAACGCCTTTGCGGGACAATCCCTGAGTGTGGTGATCAGCGCCCTTGCCGGCACCGACCAGTTGCTGAACGCCGGAGATCCAGCGGTCGTGCAGTGGTTGGTCCCCGAGCCGACGCGCACTGACTGGCAGCCCCAATGGCAGACACTGAGCCGGAATCTGAATGAAGCGGACGAGATTGATCCCCAGGGCTTGAGCGAGCAACTTCGGTCGCTTGGACAGGCGCTGAGCACACCGACGCCGGAATTTGCACCGGCGCCGTAAACCCGACAACCCGGACCTCACGGAAAGGAGGGACCTGATGACCAGACGCCACTGGCTGCTGAGTCTGTCACTGCTGTTTTCGCTGCTCGCATCGCCCGCCTGGGGCAATGACCCGCACGCGCCCCACTCCCTGAACATCACCCCGGGGCAGGACACCTACGACCTGACCGGCAAGGCGCTAATCCTCAAGCAACCCAAGGAGGGCAACCTCACGCCCTCAGACCTGTTGGCCGATACGACCAGAGCCTGGCAACCCCTGTCATCCTCTGCCCCCAACTTCAGCTTCAGCGACCGTGCCTACTGGCTCCGGCTGGATATCACCAATACCGACACCCGCCCTCGGCGGCTGATCCTGGATATTGCCCAACCTCTGCAGGATTACATTGACGCCTGGTGGATGATCGACGACGGTACTGTCCGCGAATGGCACACCGGCGACCGCCGGCCGCTGAGTGACCGCCCCTTCCGCTACCGGGCTTTTGCGCTTTCATTACCGCTGACGCCCGATCAGAGCGGAACCCTGCTGATTCGCTTCAGCAGTCACGACGGCCTCTACGATGCACTGCCGCTGACCCTCAGCAGCGACGCGGCGTTTTTCAAACGCAATGATGCCGAGTCCCTCGGATTCGGCTTTTATTACGGCGCCATCACCATCCTGCTGCTCTACAACCTGATCGTCGGCCTGGTCACCCGCGAGCGGAACTTTGTGCTCTACAGCGTCTACCTGTTCTTCTTCCTCAGCTGGAATCTGGCATTTCGCGGCTACCTGGGCATCAGTCTGCTGGCCGACTACCCCACCCTCAACAATATGGCGGTCGCGGTACTGTCCTGTGGGTTGTTTTTCTCCCTGGTGGCGTTCACCCAGGGCTTCCTCAACCTCAGACAGACACTCCCACTCACCGGCCGATTGCTCTGGGGGCTCAGCGCCCTTTTGCTGATCCCCACAGGGCTGGCGGTGATGGATGTCTACGCAACCACTTTTGCGGTGCTAATTCCTATCGCCGTTGTGATTCTTCTGGTTGTGCTGTACGCCGGAGCCCGCGCGTCGCTGCGAGGATCGGTCTCCGCCCGTATCTTTCTGCTCGCCTGGACGCTGCTGATCGGCGCAGTGTTTGCCTACTACGCTCGGGTATTCGGTTTGTTGCCCTCAAGCTGGTTATTGGAGAATGCCCTCAACCTCGGCTCACTGATCGAAATTCTCGTGCTATCACTGGCTTTGGCCTACCGCATTAACGAACTCAAACAGAAAGATCTGGTCAGCCAACAACAGCTGATCGAGCAGAAAGAACAGTTGAATGCCGAGCTGCAACAGCGGGTGGAAACCAAAACCCGCGAGCTGCAGAATCTGGCGGACAAACTGGAGCGGGAGTCGATAACCGATGCCCTGACCGGCCTGCTCAACCGACGCACCTTTTACCCCAAATTGGAAAGTGAACTGCGCCGACTGCAACGTGAGCCCACCCAGACTCTCTGTCTGACGCTACTGGACCTGGATCACTTCAAGGCACTGAACGACCACTACGGACACCCCGCCGGGGACCGGGTGCTGGAAAACGTAAGCGACCTGCTGCAGCTGCACTGGAAACGCTCAGGGGATGCGGTGTTTCGCGTGGGGGGAGAGGAGTTTGCGATACTGTTTTATACGCGCAATCTGCACACCGTCTCAGAGCGGCTGGAGGCCTTCCGCCAGGCGCTCAAAACCATTCCCTTGCCGATCTCGCCGCCGCCGGCTGACGGTGTCCCGACGCAGTTGACTGCCTCACTGGGTGTCGGGCTGGTCAGCGCCCTCTACAGCCTGAGCCCGGATGAGCTGTACGCGATGGCCGACCGGGCGCTCTACTCGGGCAAGGACCGCGGGCGGGACTGCATTCATTACTGCTCTGCCACCGATCGCACTCCCCGGCCCAGATTGGAACACCTCTGAGGTCAGTCTCCCTCCACGGCCCAGAACGCCGGAACATGAAAGGCGATCGCCGCTTCCGCCTCGGCCAGACCGCACACGGCGGGCTCCGGCACCTCCCCTCCGGCCATGACCTGGAGCACCGAGTGCACCCCGTGCGAGAGCGACTCCAGGTTATAGCCGCCCTCCAGGACCATGACCAACCGCCCCTGGCAGTGTTCATCCGCCAGAGCCTGCAGGACTCCGGTCATGGCGGCAAAGCCTTCGTACGACACGTTCAGCGCGAGATCATACCCGTGGGCATCAAACCCCGCCGACACCAGAATGAGGTCCGGCTTGAAACTGGCCACCGCCGGGGCGAGCAGTTCGCGCAGAATTTTCAGGTAGACCCGATCTCCGGTCCCTGCCGGAACCGGCACGTTAACGGTAGCCCCTTCCCCCAACCCGGCACCGACCTCTTCGAGCGCCCCCGAGCCCGGATAAAAAGGGGCGGCCCGATGAATATCAAAAAACAACACATCCGGGTCGGCATAAAAAATGTCCTGAGTGCCATTACCATGGTGGGCATCCCAATCCAGAATCAACACCCGCTCACAGCCCAGCGCCGACTGGGCATGAGCCGCCGCCACAGCGACATTATTGAACAGACAAAACCCCCTTGCCCGCACCGGCTCTGCGTGATGACCTGGTGGGCGGATCAACGCAAAAGCCCGCTCGGCCTCACCGTTAAACACCGCCTCCACTGCCGCGATGGCCGTACCCGCCGCCACCTCGGCCGCTTCAACACTGCCCGGAGACACGGCCGTGGTATCCAGATCCAGCCAGGCACTCTTGCCCCGCAGGGCATAGATGTCCTGCAGGTAGGCACTGGTATGTACCCGCGACAACTCTTCGGGGGTGGCCGCACGGCCACCGGTCAGGCGGACGCCCTCGATCGGCGCGCGCGCCAACAGGTCAAGAATGGCCGTCACCCTCCCCGGATGTTCGGGGTAGCGCCACTGTACATTCAACCCGGAGAGCACCTGTCGTACCCGCTTGTCCAGTCGGCCGGGTAAAAACGCCGCGTTGGTATCCGGCTCATGGGCCAATACCCGTTCGTCGTAGCAAACCAACACCTCCTTCACGCCGGTCATTCCTGTCCCCTTTCTATTAACCCGTGGTCTCTTGAGCATATACCAGTCAACCCGGTTTCGCCGTGTCCCAAAAAACATCATCCGCCGGTGCGCTTGCCCCAAAAAGGTGCAACGACACCCGTTCCGAGCAGCATCCATCAGTCAGCGAACCATGCCGCCATCGAAAAACCCCAGACAGATCAACCACGTATGCCCCTGCCCTCGTGATTGGTACGAATTCTGCAGATTCTCAGTCAGGACCGTTTGATCTCCAGCGATCAGGCACGGACCGGGACGTCCGCCTTCATCATTGAGCGATGCCATGACCCCCGGGACGACCCGGACGGCCGAGGAGGGCCGGCTTACCATCTGGACGACCAGATACCTTGAGCACAAACCGAGAGGTAATCCAGATGACACCCGGCAAAGTTTCAGACAATCCACACACCGCCTTCCAGACGCTGCCGGTGGTCGATGTGTCGGGCCTGGGGTCGAGCGACCCGAGCCAGCGCCAGGCCGCCGCCGAGCAGTTGGGTCAGGCGGCCCGCGATGCCGGCTTTCTGTATGTGGTCGGCCACGGTATCCCCGCCGACTACACCGAGCGACTGATCGCCCGGACCAAAGCATACTTCGCCTTGCCCTACGCCGAAAAAATGCGTCAGTACATTGGCCACTCCGTCAATCACAGCGGCTACGTCCCGGAAGGGGAGGAACGCTTTTACGGCGCCAAGAGCGTCGACAAAAAAGAAGCCTACGACATTGGCTACGATATGCTCGAGCCGGCACATCGCCGCCCGATGCTGGGCCCCAACCAATGGCCGGACATGCCCGGTTTCAAAGAAGACATACTCCCCTACTACCAATCGGTGCTCGCCCTCGGGCACCAATTGTTTCGCGGTTTTGCGCTGGCGCTCGGCCTGGCCGAAGACACCTTTAGCCAACACATCCGTCGCCCGCCCAGTCAGTTGCGGCTGATTCACTACCCGTACAATCCGGACCTGCCGCCGGACACCCCGGGGATTGGTGCCCACACCGACTATGAGTGCTTCACCATTTTGAAGCCCACGGCTCCCGGACTCGAAGTGCTCAACGGCGCAGGCGAGTGGATTGATGTTCCACTGCAGGACGATGCCTTTGTTATCAACATCGGTGACATGATGGAAGCGCTCAGCAACGGTGCCTTCGTGGCTACCTCTCACCGGGTCCGTAAAGTGGCCGAGGAGCGCTACTCCTTCCCGATGTTCTGCAATCTCGATTACGACACGGTAATTGAACCGCTGCCCGAGTTGGTCAGCGACGATCAGCCACCGCGCTACGAACCCCTGATCGCCGGGGAGCACCTGTACGCCCAGACCATTCAGACGTTCGAATACCTGAAACAGCGCCTGGCCCGAGGCGAACTGGAGCTGCCAGAGGGCGCCAAAGGCCTGTCCTCGTTCGGCCAAAAGGCGGGGGGCGCGGTATGACTCTGCAGGAATTACTGGAACGTCACGCTCGACCGGCCACCGCCGGCGTGCCCGACTGGATGCTGGGCTGTTTTCGTCGCCGCTGCATCAGTTTCGCCAGTGGCGAGTCCGACAACCAGACCATCGTGTACTGGTTCCAGAGCCGCAATACCACCATCGATCTGCGACTGCCGGTTGCAGAGCAGCAGGTGCCCGCCAAGGCACTGAATGAATACAGCCCCGCGGAACTGCGCCGCCTCGCCGACTACGAAGGCTGGGAAGCGCGATCGCAATGGGATGGCGAACTAATGAGCTGGTTTGACGAGACCGCGCTGCAGACCCACAACCGCTGGCCGGAGCCGGCCGAGCTCAAGCGCATCGGCAACTGCATGATCGAGTTCGCACCGAGCGGCGCCTACGTAGAGGATTGGCGCGCACAACCCTCCGAGGCCGGCCCCCTGATCGGACTGCGGATGATCGAGCAACGCAACCTGGATACCGGTGACTGCGTTCACCGCGGCGGCGGACTGATCATCGCAGGCGATCATGCGGCACTGGTGCTCGGTCGCCCGGAGCCGTTGTCGAACGATGCAAGCCTCCAGAAGCAACTTGAGTCGGCCAGTCCGGACACGATACAGCGCCTGTTCGATTTTGAAACCTCTGTGGCCCGGGGCTCACTGAGCCAAGGCTATTCCATTGAACACAGCACGCGACCCGACCGAATCGGCCAGCCCCTTTCCCCTAGAACCACATCCGAGTGGTTCGTTGAAGACCAGGAGGTGCGTCACCGATTCAATCTTGACGGAGTCACCCACGAGCGCCGCTACCAGATCGATACACTGGAGGCACACTGCCCCTTCGATCTGCACACGCCCTGGACCTCAGAGGCCAAAGCCTGGTTCGGCCGGGAAGCCGCCACCCTGACCCGCTACACCCAAGTTCTCAATTAAAAGCCACCGGAGAAACATTATGACCCTTCGCATTCTGAAAACCCTGACACTGACCGCGCTGCTGTCGCTGTCCGCCATTTTTGCCCACGCCCAGGAGGAGCCGAAGAAGTTCACCCTGGCCTGGTCGATCTACGTCGGCTGGATGCCCTGGTACTACATCAACGAAACCGGCCTGATGGACAAGTGGGCCGAGAAGTACGGCATTGAAGTCGAGCTGGTACAGATCAACGACTACATTGAGCCGATCAATATGTACACCGCCGGGCGCTTCGATGGTGCCACCATGACCAACATGGATCTGCTGACCATTCCCGCCGCCTCCGGTGTCGACACCACGGCACTGATCACTGGCGATTACTCCAATGGCAACGACGCCGTCGTGCTCAAAGACCGGGACAGCCTGGAGGACATCAAGGGCCTGGATGTGTACCTGCTGGAGCTGTCAGTTTCCCATTACGCGCTGGCACGCGCCCTGGAATCGGTGGGTCTGACCGAGCGCGACATCAATGTCATCAACACCTCCGATGCGGATATCGCCAGCGCTTTCAACGACCCGGCAGTGCAGGCCAGTACCCTCTGGAACCCGCAACTGGCCGAAGTGATGAAGCACCCGCAAGCCAACAAGGTGTTTGACTCGACCCAGATTCCCGGTGAAATTCTGGACATCATGGCAGTCCGCACCGAAACCCTGGAAGCCAACCCCGAGCTGGGTAAAGCGGTCACCGGTGCCTGGTTTGAAGCCATGGCGATCATGAATTCCGATACGCCGGAAGGTCGCGCCGCCAAGCAGATGATGGCCGAAGCGTCCGGCACTGATCTGGCCGGCTATCAGCTGCAACTCGATGCCACCGAGCTGTTCTACACCCCGCAGCAGAAGCTGGCGTTTGCCACCAGCGAGCAACTGGCCGAAACCATGTCGTTCGTCACCGAGTTCTCCTTCCGCCACGGACTGCTGGGCGATGGGGCCCCGTCAGCCGATTACATTGGCATTGAATTGCCCAATGGCGACATCTGGGGTAACGAGAACAATGTAAAAATGCGTTTCAACAACGAGTTTGTCGAGATGGCAGCGGAAGGAAAACTGTAAAGGTAAGCGGAAGCGGTAAAGGATGAGCCCCAAGACGGCACTGA
>NZ_DGMV01000051.1:191513-212500 GCF_002388575.1 Marinimicrobium sp. UBA4509 | reverse complement strand
AGACGGCACTGACCCGGAAGGTCAGTGCCGTACCCGGTAGCCATCGAGCAACGTATTCACATCTTCGAGCAATGGTTCCAGCGTCTGATCGTCCACATGCCGCTGGGCAAAAGTGCGCAAGCCCATGATCTGCACCTGAAGCAAACGCGCCAGCCGCTCACAATCGACATCCCCACGCAGTTCGCCCTCGCGCTGGGCGCGCTTGAGCAAGTCCTCGAAGATCTCCTCAATGTCGGTCAACAGCTCATTGACCCGGGTTCCCAAAGGCTCATCCTCCTCGGTCACCTCCAGTAGCGTTTTTACAATCATGCAGGCACGCGCGGGCGGTTCAGACGCCGGAGAGTCCCCGATGACCATGTGGCGCAAAAAAGCCTGCAGGGCATTCATGGGGGATTGGGCCGCCTTGAGCTGCTCGTCCAGCTGTTTCAGTAAGTCCGAGGCGTAGACATCCAGCGCCTCCAGAAACAGGGACTGTTTACTGCCAAAGGCGGCGTAGAGACTCCCGGGGCGCATATCCAGCGCCAGCTCCAACTGCTTGAGCGAGGTACCGTGATAGCCCCGGGCCCAGAACAGCGATACCGCTTTGTCGAGAGCGGTCTTGCGGTCGTATTTGGCGGCTCTTGGCATGGTGCTTACCTCGGGTGTTCAGGGGCGTGGTCAGTGGCGTGAACACCATTTGACCACAGTTCAGGCCGCTTCTCAAAAGTAAAACCCGGGTCAGGGGTAAAACCCGAACAACTGGGATACACTGGCCCCATGAGCACTTCCATTCCCGCGACGCGCTATTCATCGAGTCCTCTGCGCCACCTCGCCTGGCTGCTGAGCGCACCACCGCTCTGGCAGGAGGCCTGGCGCTGGCACTTGTCACCTCACGAACAGGACCGCATCCGCATGACGCTGGACCATTGGGCCGCCCATCCTGAAGCGGGCCCGGCGTTCCTCAGTGACACACCGCCGCCGCGCCTGGGGCTGTATTTTGAACGCCTGTACGACTGCCTGATGACCGAGCTGTTGGGGTGGGAAAAAGTGATCAACAATCTGCCGATTCGGGGGCAGGGACGAACCCTGGGCGAGCTGGATTTTATTTTTCGTAACCCCGATACCGGCGAGCTTGAGCACCACGAAATTGCCGTGAAGTTCTACCTGGGCCATCCGGCCCCCGATGGCATTGAGCCACTCTGGTACGGTCCCAACGCCCGGGACCGACTGGACCTGAAAACCCGCCACCTGCGCGAGCACCAGAGCCGATTGACCCACCGCCCGGAAACCACAGAAGCCCTGCGGGCGCTCGGCATCGACACGCCCCGCACCGCCCGGGTCATCATGCCCGGCTACCTGTTCTATCCCTGGCAGGAGGACTACCCCGCGCCGGTCCAGGCCTCACCAGATCATTTGCGCGGGCACTGGTTGTATCTGGAAGACATCGAACAGGTGGACACCCGTCACTGGGTGCCACTGAAAAAAACCCACTGGCTCGGGCCCTGGATGCAGACCTCAACTCCCGGCGTCGAGGCCACCCAAGCCACACTCGCGCAGATTCACGAGAGAGCAACCCCTCGCCTGTTTTCCGCCTTGGCACCCGACCCGGAATCCGGCTACTGGGTCGAGCGCGACCGCTTTTTTGTCATGCCCAGCGCTTGGCCCGACAGAGCCTGAAATCTCTCAATCACGGCTCGTGCATAAACCGCAGAAATTCCCGGTAGTCATTGACCTCATTGGTTGACCCTGACGTGAACCGGATCAACTGACCCGGCTGGCGCTGAGCCAGTGCAAAGGCATCCAGCGGGTGAACCGTACCCAGTTTGGGATAGCCACCGATGGTCTGACGGTCTTTGAGCAAAATGATGGGCTGACCACTGGGAGGGACCTGAATGGCGCCAAAGGGAATGCCTTCGGAGACAATCCCTCCTTCGGTCGGATGCAGCCCGGGCCCGTCCAGGCGGACGCCCATGCGATCGCTCTGGGTGGATACCCGATACTCACTGGCGTAAAACCGGTTCATCTGCGCGTCGTCAAACAGGGCCCGCTGCTGGCCTTCCATCACTCGCACGGTCAGCGGTTCAGCGTAGTCGGGAATATAGCGTGGCGGCACTCGGCGCAACATTCCGTGCTCACTAACGGCACAGGACAAACAGTCACCTTCCTGCAACGGGCGCCCCCGACCATCGAGCCCGCCCATCTGCTCGCGCACAACGGTCGCCACCGATCCGAACGCAGGCGCGAGCACAAACCCGCCGGCCACCGCCAGGTAGGCTCGAACACCACTGCGGGGAAATCCGAATTGCAGCCGATCGCCGGCCTTGACGTTATGGGTCTGCCAATTGGCCAATGCCACGCCATTACAGCTTGCCTGCAGGTCAGCGCCGGTCAGGGCAATGCGGATGGCTTTCTCTACTCTTAATTCCAGCCCCCCCAGTGTAATTTCCAGGGCAGCACTATTGGGTGAATTATCCAGGAGCTTGTTGGCCCAGAGAAACGCCTGCTCATCCGCGGCCCCTCCGGGGGTCAGCCCCAGGTGCTGATAGCCAAACCGCCCCAGGTCCTGCAGCAGCGTCAGCATACCGGGCTTGATCACGGTCAGTCCGAAGGTGGGACGATCAGTCATCCAGCCACCCTCCCTGCGCCAGAAACTCGTCCCGGCTGATGGACACAAACCGCACCCGGTCGCCCGGTGCGACCGGGCATAAGTTGTCCCGGTCGGGGTCGAACATCTTGAGCGCGGTGCGCCCCAGAAGATTCCAGCCGCCCGGAGTACTGACCGGATACACTGCCGTCTGCCGGTCTGCCAGCGCCACTGAGCCGACCGGTACGCTCTTTCGGGGACTGTCCAAGCGCGGCGTGGCCAACTCGTCCGCCACCTCGCCGAGATAGGCAAAGCCCGGCGCAAAACCAATGGTATACACCGTGTATTCACGGGCGGTATGCCGGCGAATCGCCTCGTCGATCGTAATCTGGTGATGGGCAGCCACGCGCTCCAGATCGGGGCCTACCGAGGGGTGGTAGTACACCGGAATCTCCACCAGATGGCCGGCATGGGAAGGCGCCGTGAGTAGCTCGCTCAGTAACGACTCAATGAGGGGAGCGAGGCTATCAAACGATTCGTATCGCGGGTCAAAACCGACCAGCAAGGTGGTGTAGGAGGGCACCAGATCTCGCACACGGCCGGTCAACCGGCTGGCGAGACAATCCGTGGCCGCACGAATCTTTGGCACCAGAGCGGGGTCAATACGATCACCAAAGCGCAGCAGGAGGCCGTCCGCTCCGGCGGGCTCTAGAGTCCAGTCCGCCAAAGGTCAGTTCTCCTGGTACCAGCCATCCAATGCATCACGAATACGCCGCACCGACCGCACCGAGTCGTCGTTATCTCCGTGCACACACAGGGTGGTGGCATCGAGGGTCAGCGTCTTTCCCTCCAGCGTCTGCACCTGGCCACTGGTAGCCAGGCTGAGCGCCTGGGCCACAATCACTTCGGGATCATTATGAACGGCTCCGGGCACAGACCGCGGCACCAGAAACCCCTGCTCATCGTAGGCCCGATCCGCAAACGCCTCAAACCACAGCCGCACCCCGAATTCATCGGCCACTGTCCCCACAGCTTCGTTATCGGCCGTGGCCAAAACCATCAAAGGCAAAGAGGCATCGTAGGTCGCCACCGCTTCCAGTACGGCACGCAGTACCGACTCATGGCGCATCATATCGTTGTACAGGGCGCCGTGGGGTTTGACATGGGAGAGCGCCATTCCGTGCACTTTGGCAATACCGGCAAGAGCGCCGATCTGATAGTGCACCAGGGCCACAATCTCCAGGGGACTGCACTGCATGCTGCGCCGCCCAAAGCCCTGCAGATCCGGGTAACTCGGGTGCGCGCCAATATCGACCCCGGCCCGCTTGGCCAACAGCACCGTGCGGGTCATGGTGACCGGATCCGAGGCGTGAAAGCCACAGGCGATATTGGCCAGATCCACCAGCGGCATGACGTCCTCATCCCGCCCCATGGTCCAGGGGCCAAAGCTCTCACCCATATCGCAGTTGAGCAGTAGCCGGTTGTGCGGCTGGCCGAATGTCATAGAGGCCTCTCCAAACATCAGTAGTTGCACGAGTTTACCCTAATGACCGGAATCGGTTCGAGGGCGTGTTGGGAAGCGGAGCGCCGGGGGCTCCTACCGCAACCACGTATATCGAATTGTCCTACAATAAGTGCTAGCATTCCTGCTGCATACAAACGGCATAAATAATAAAACGAGAGAATGGAGAACAACCGCATGAGATTCCTTGCGCGCGCCCTATCGCTATGCACATTGCTGCTGGCCGCTGGCTGTCAGCATACGGCGGAACCCCAATCCCCGGAATTCACATCCGAATCGGTCAAAAACCTGACCCAAAAAGTGGCCGACTGGCAGATCGAGCATTTCGAGGAGCAGGGCAAATACCGCGCCCTGCCCCAGGACCCACCGGACTGGGCCAACCGGGAGCAGTATCACGACCTGGAATGGCACAACGGTGCGCTCTACGCGGGCATGAACCAGTGGCGCAAAATCGCCGATGACCCCAAGTATACCGAGTGGTTGAAGATGATCGGCGAGCGCAACGACTGGGCCCTGCACCGGCGCCCCTACCATGCCGATGACCATGTGGTGGGCCAGTTCTACCTCGCCCTGTACGAAGACTTCAATGACCCGGCCATGCTGAACCCGGTGCGGTCCCAATTTGACTGGATACTGGAAAACCCGAAAACCGGTACCCTGGACTGGAATGCCGAAAACACACACGCACACGAGCGCTGGGGCTGGTGTGATGCCCTGTTTATGGCGCCCCCGGTGTGGGCCCGGCTGGCGAAAGTCACTGGAGAGGAAAAGTACCTGGATTTCATGCACCAGGAATACCTCGCCACCCATGACCTGCTCTGGAGCGAAGAGGATCAGCTGTTCTTTCGGGACTCCAGTTTCTTCGATCAGCGCGAGAAAAACGGCGAAAACATTTACTGGTCCAGAGGCAATGGCTGGGTATTCGCCGGCCTGGCGCTGATGATTCCCGATCTGCCTAGAGACTGGGAGCAACGGGATTTCTATCTCGAACTCTATAAAAAAATGGCTCGCAAGATCCGCTCCGTTCAGCGAGACGATGGTACCTGGTCCATGGGGCTGCTCGGCGACCCCGCGCAGTATCCGATCAAGGAAACCAGTGGCACCGCCTTTTTCACCTTTGGCCTGGCCTGGGGCATCAATGAAGGAATTCTCGATCGGGACACCTATCAACCGGTGGTACAGAGCGCCTGGCAGGCGCTGGCCGATGCGGTGACCGATGAAGGCCTGTTAGGGCATGTGCAACCGGTCGGCGCCGAACCGGGGGAGTCCTTCCCGGATTACACCGAAGTCTATGGCGTCGGTGCCTTTCTGGCCGCAGGCTCGGAAGTCTACAAGCTGCTTGAGTCACAGGAAACGGCCAACGATCAAGCCGCCAAGCCCACCATTCAGACCTTCATGCACAACAGCGGCTGGTGCTGGTTTCAGGACCCGCGCGCCATCATTCACGACGGGCAGTTGATCATCGGCGGGGTGGCAGGCAACGGCATTGGCGATGCGGCGGTGGGGGTATACGATCTGGAAAATCGGGTCATCCTGGGCAGAACCAGCCTGCACAAGCACTTTGACCATGATGATCACAATACCCCCGCGTCTTTTGCCCGTCCGGACGACAGTCTGCTGGTGGTGTACGCCCGTCACAGCACCGAGAACAAGCACTATTACCGCTTCTCCGATAGCGACGACTACCTGAGCTGGGGCGAAGAGCACACGCTGGAGAGCGGCGAGCCGGTTACCTATATGAACCTGTACGCTCTGGCCGCCGAAGACACTCTGTACAACTTCTACCGGGGCATCGAATGGAACCCCACCTTCGTCACCTCCAATGATGAAGGCGCCAGCTGGGGCGATCCCGTACACTTCATCAAAAGTGAGGTTGAAGGGCGCAACCGGCCCTACCCCCGCTACGCCAGCAACGGGCAGGACACTATCGCCGTTTCCTTTACCGACGCCCACCCAAGGGTACACGGCACCAGTATTTACTACGCCGAATTCAGGAACGGCAATTTCTACAAGGCCGACGGTAGCTTCATCAAAAACCTGAAGGAGGATGGGCCGCTGAAGCCATCAGAGGCCGAGCGGATATTCGAGGGCGGGGGCGGCGGTTTCCGGGGCCACGAGCTCAGCGCTCACAACAGCGCCTGGACCAGCTCGATCGTTCTGGACGAGCAGGGTCATCCCCATATCGGCTACTCGCTCTACCTGAGCAATAACGACCAACGCTACCGCCTGGCGTCCTGGGATGGAGCGCAGTGGATTGATCGGGAAGTGGCCCACGCCGGCGGCCGACTGTACGAGCGCGAAGCGAGCTATACCGGGCTGATCACGCTCGACCCGTCAGACCCGAACCACGTGGTGATTTCGACAGATGTTCACCCAAAAACCGGGGAAGCGTTGGGTGGCAAACATCAGATTTTTCGCGCACATATTGGCGAGGGACAGAAAACCGCTGACATTCAGTGGGAACAGTTGACCGATGACCCGGCGCGCCACAACATCCGCCCCATGATCATTCCGCAGGATTCCCATAGCGTCATTGCCTGGCAGCGCGGGCAATACACTACCTACACCGATTATTACCTGGATACCGTGGGGATCGTTTACTGATCAGCGGGTTTTCCACATATTGGCCACGGCCTTGTCGCTTCCGAGAAGGCCCACCACCGCACAGATAATACTGCCCGACAGAAAAACCACGGCGGGGATAAGACCGCCCAACACGGAAAACTTGATGGCCGCAAACAGGGAGCCCGACGCTATGACCAGGAACAGAACCGCCACCACAATCAGAATGGTGCGGTGCAAGGGCTTGTAAGCATAGCGCGCTTCGCCCTTTTCGAAGTGATTGAGAATCGGCGAAAACAGCTTTTTCATAGAACCCCCGCAAAGATTCGCGATTATAGAGCCATAGTCTCCGCCATTACCACCGCCAGCCCGGTCAATCCAAATTATTCCTCAGCGCACACTTTGGGCGGCGCGCCCTACCCAGAGGATGGCAACACCGCCCCGCAATTGCTCAGTACCGCGGATGCGCAGATGTACTCGTCCCAGTATGGGCATCAATCATCCAGCTCAAAGACTCCGTTCAGGAACGCAATCATATCGCTGACCGTCGGTTCCGAGAGTTCCTCAAAGCAGCCCTGGGTGTAGTCATTGCAACCACTGTCCAGAAATCCGTGACCCCTGCCTTCGTAAATCTTCAGGGTGGCAGGCTGGCCCAAGGCCTTCAGCGCATCCACATAAGCGCGCGCACTGGCCGGAGTCGTCAGCTGGTCTTCCGACCCGACGTGAACAAACTGGGGTGGTAAGGGGTACTCCTCGGCACTGACCAGGTACTGATCCGGTGATACCGCCTGATAGTACTCGGGATTATCTTCGACATTGATATCGTCGCCAAACATGCCGCGCGCCTCGGCGCCGCCCCAGGCCCAGAACGGATTGCTGTCCTGCTCGAAACCACCTTTGGCCGATTCGTACAGGCTGAACGCCGCATAGCTCAGAATGGCCGCCTGCACCCGCAACCCATCCTCCCTGGCTACGGCCTCGGCGGTCATCCCCTCAGGCAAGTAGGTCGGGGTGAAACCCAACGGTTTGGAATCAAAGCCGTCATTGCTCAGCGTGCGCCCCGCCAGCGTCACCATGGCCGACAGATGCCCGCCCGCGCTATCACCGGTCACGGCAATGCGATCCGGGTCGCCACCGTAGCGCTGGATGTTGTCTTTCACCCAGAGCACCGCTCCCATGGCATCTTCCACGATTTCATCCATGGTGGTGGTGTTATCCAGGTCCCCCAGCAGGCGGTAGTTGATGTTCACCGTCACCAGATCAGCACGTCGGGCAATGGTGTCCGCCAGGTCCGTCATGATGGACTGATCGTTCACCAGCCAGCCACCGCCGTGAATGACCACCAAAACGGGCCGGGCCTGAGTGTCGGTTTGCGGCACCGCAATATCCAGGGTCAGATCAAACCCTTCCGGGCTGGCCCAGACGATATCTCGATGATGGTTGATTTCGTGCTCCACGGGTACGCTGGAGCATGCAGACACGGCGAGTGCGATACACACAGCGCCGAGTATCTTTGTCAGGAATCTCATATCCAATACCTTTGCCGGGAATAACGTTATTGTGGACCATCGACCATAATGGTCGGATGCACTTTAACAGTATTCCGGCAAAAGCTCAGCCCCAACTAATTAACGGTTCGAACTCTCGGTGACAGGGCTTTCAAGGTGGTAAAGCCCGCCCGTATCCGTGCGGCGGTGGTGATCCAGCACATCACAGCGAAGAGGCCCGCCAGCCAGGGGAAGTATTGCGGGAACAGGCAGAACAGCACCAACGCCACGATGGTCTCGGTGCCTTCGGCCAAACCGCCCATGTAGTAGAGGGATTTCTGCGGATAGTCCGGGCTGTCGAGCTGGTATTTGTTGGCCATAATCGCGAAGGCGAGAAAGGTGGTGCCGGTGCCGACGAAGGAGAGCATCAGCAGCGCGGACCAGAACGCGTTCTGCTCCGGGTTGGCGAGCAGAAAACCGAAGGGAACGGCATTGTAGAAAATGAAATCCAGCACGATATCCAGAAAGCCGCCAGAGTCGCTAATGCCCTGAATTCTGGCAAGGGCGCCATCGAGGCCGTCGCTCAGGCGGTTGAGCACAATCACCACCAGTGCGGCGACGTACCATTCCAGCGCGAGCAGTGGAATGCACAACATCCCGATGACGAAACCGCCGACAGTCACCTGGTCGGCGGTAATGCCCAGGCGATCCAGTCGTGCGGCAAGCCAGCGCAGCGGCGGGCGGGTCAGTGGAATCAGGCGGGTATCGAGCATTAAGCGACTCCGGGAAGGTTAACGCGGCGCGAAGCGATAGCGCGCCCGTCGGTTCAACAGGGCGGCGGATAGTAACAGTATCAGGGGCAGCAAGAGTTGCCAGAACGCATAGAGCCCCAGCAGACGGCGGTCCCCACCGCTGCCAATATTGACCGCTTCGGTGGTGACGGTCACCACACGGCCGGCCCCCAACAGTTGGGTGGGCAGGTACTGGGCGACACTGACCGAAAATGCGATCACCCAAGCATAGAGTATCGGCTGCTTAAGAATGGGCAACAGGATCCGAAACCAGCAGGCCGGCGCTGAGTAGCCAAGGCTCTGGCCCACCAGCAGCCAGCGTCGATTGAAGCGGCGGTAATCACCGGAAAGCATCAGGTAGGCGTAGGGAAAGGTGAACACACAGTGGGCCCAGAGCACCCAATACCAGTGCGGATCGAGACGCAGCGCACTCAGGCCAAACTGCCAACCCATCACCAGCGGCAGTTGCGGTACCAGCAGTCCCAGCAGCAATACCCACTGGGGCCAGAAGCGCTCGCGCCGGGCCTGCCATTCCAGGCATACCAACGCCCCGACTAGCCCGACACTGGCGCTGACCAGCGCAAGCCCCGCCGTCTGCCAGAGCAGCGGCGCCAGAAACGGCCATTCACTCTGCCAGGTGGACAGGCTGAACGTGCCGGGCAAAAGATCCGGATAGAACCAGCTTTGCGCCAGCGACCAGACCACCAGTGCCGCCATGACCCCTATGGAAAGCATCGCCATCAAAGGCAACCACAGGCGCGCGATGGAGTGCATCAACAAGCCCAGGCCGCCGAGCCAGGGCAACACAGTGACCTTCGCCCGCCGGCACCCGCGCACCAACCCGGCATAAAGACGTTCGTGCTGCCGGTTCAGCCACAGGAGAAGGACCGCCAATACGATGAGCACCAGGCTGCCCAGCAGTGCCGAGTGAGCCGCCTGAGCCGAAAAGTCCTGCTGCCACTGAAACACCTGCTGGGCCCACACGCCCGGCAGATTGGGGCCGATCAATAGCGGTACATCCACCACCGACAGGGTGTAGATCACCACCGCCGCCATGGGCAGGCGCAGCCTGGTCAGCAGCTCGGGCACCACCAGTTGCCACCAACTGGCCAGTCGGGAGTGGCCCAGGGTCTGCCCCGCCTGCAGGTAGCGCTCGGCCGGGATCTGGGTCAGGGCGCTCTGGATCATCAGCAGCAGAAAGGGGATTTCCTTCAGCAGCAGCACCCAGAACAGGGTGAACAGAGACCGATCCGCCAACAAGGCCGACGCCGGCGGTGACTCAAAACCACCAGACAGACTGTGCCATCCGCGCACCAGCCAACCAGTGGGACTGAATAAAAACAGCACGCCCACGGCAAAGGCCAGATGGGGAATGGAGAGCAACGGGGCGAGCCATCCGAGCAGGCGCGGTGATGTCCGCGCGCTGAAAGCCAGTGCCACATAGCAGGCCAGCAGCGGCGCCAGAGTCGCCAGCACCAGAGAATAGCCGATGGCCGCGGTCAGTCCCGGCGCCCGCACAAAATCAGTGACTGCGTCGGCACTCAGCCCGACCAGTTGACCCACGTAGGGCCATACCGCGACCGTCAGGGGCAGGCCCAGCAGTAAAGCCAGACACAGCCCGGCCGTCGTGCTCAGGGTCGGGCTTACTGGTAGCGCGCGAGCCAATGTGCCTCCAGCCGTTCCTGCCAGCCGGCGTGCAGCTCCTGAGCGGTGGGCAACAGCGCCTCCGCCTCATCCAGCCTGACCACCGCCGGATCGCCCCAATAGCGCGGGTCCGCCTTGCGGGCCTGAGCACTGCGAGAAATCAGAAAATTGATCACTACTTTCGCCGCCGCTTTGTGGGAGGCGTTGTGCGGCACCGCCAGGTAATGGCTGTTGGTGATCGCGCCCTGGGCAAAATAGTGCTGGGTTACCGTCTCCGGCAACCGGCCATTGCCGACTTTGCTGTCCATTTCCTGAGGGTTGAAGCTGAACGCCGCATGCAGCTGCCCATCCGCCAGCCACTGCAGTTGTTGCGCCGAGTCTTTGGGAAACGCCTGGCCTTTTTTCCAAAGTAGCGGATGCAATTGGTCAAGATAATCCCACAGTACAGGCAGCAGGTCCCGTTCGGCACTACGACTGGGTTCGCGGTAGAGCCGCTCGTCATTATCGGCCAGAGCCTGCAGCAGGGACTTCAGAAAGGTGGTGCCAATAAAATCCGGCGGTTTGGGATAGCTGAGCCGGCCGGGGTTCTGTTCGGCATAGGCCAGAAGCTGCTCTGGCGTGATGGCTGGTTCGGCAAAGCTGCCGTCGCGGGCGATGATGTTGAACTGGCCCATACCCCAGGGCACTTCGAAGCCGTCCACCGGCACCCCAAAGTCCGTCAACAGCGGCAACTCGTCCGTGAGCAGATGAACGTGATTGGGAATCGCACTCAGCAGATCCGGCTCCAGCAACTTACTCTCTTTCAGTGCGTGAAAATTTTCGCCGTTGATCCACAGAAGATCTATGGCTCCGCCCTGCTTCCGACCGGCAGCCTGGTCGCTGCGCAAGCGATGCACCGCTTCGGCAATGTCGCTGACTTTGACGTGGCGCAGGTTGATGCCGTACTGCCGATTCAGGTGTCTGCCGGCCCAGCGCAGATACTGATTGACCGAGTTTGAGCCACCCCAGGCGTAAAAGAACACCGTGCTGCCGCGCGCCTCCTGCACCACGTCGGACCAGTCCTCGGCGGTTTGTTCGGCCTGGACCACGACCGCGCTGCTCATCAGAAGCAGCGCGGTCAGGGCGCGCTTAAAAGCGCTGGGTAAACTGCAATTGAACATGCCGTGGCAATTCCGGAAAGACCAAAGAGGAACCAAAATACCCGCCTTCAAACACCGGTGTCCAGTTTTCCTCGTCGGTGAGATTGAATACATCCAGGCGGATGCGACTGGCGCCCTGATTGAACTCATAGGCCAGGTTGGCATTCAGGGTGAACTGCTCGGGAACGGTGACCGTTTGCAGATAGTCCAGCGGATAATCGCTGGTCAGCACGGCGGAGCCACCCACCGACCAACCCTCGGCAAAGAGGTACCCACCCGCCGCGGACAGGCTCCAGTCCGGCAGGCCGTGCAGACGCTGGTTGGACGCGGGGAAGGCAGCGAAGTTAGGCGCACCGACACCGGTGCCCTGAATGATATCCGGGCGGGAGTCATCGAAGGCATCCGCCACTTGTTCCGCGGCCTGAAACGCAGCGGAATTATCGAACTCGGCATCCAGCCAGTTGGCGCCCACGCTCATCCAGGCACGCTCCCCGCGATAAAACAGTTGCGCCTCCAGTCCTCGGGTGGCCACCCCACTGTTACTGCCATCGCGATTGCGCAGGCTGCGGGTCTGATCGAAAACCGCCGCATCCGCATACCAGGGTGAACCAGCGGGCGCGTATTTCAGGCCAACTTCATGCAGGGTATTTTCGGTGGCAAAGTTGAGCGGATCGATCTGGTTGTTCCCCCCAAGCACATTGCCACCGGCCATGCTGTTGGAGGTGGATTCGCTGTAGCTGCTGGTGGCGTAAAGGGTTACCGATTCACCAGATCGATAATGCAACGTCGCTTCACCCGCTTTCAGGAAGTCGTTGTGGTTGTCCCGCGCCGCCTCGACGCCTTCAGGTGCGATGGGATCCCGAGCGGTAACATCGTACCAGTCGCCCCGTGCGCCCAGCGTCAACTGCAGGCGCTCGGTCAGCGGCTGTTTGTGTTGAACAAATAATCCGCCCTGCACACTGGAGGAATCCGTCGTGTCCGACAGATTGAAATCCCCCACCCCGTCGCCGTCGATGTCGTACTGGGCTCCAGGAGAAACGAACAGGCCCGGGCGCAATTCAACCAGACGCGCCTTCTGTACGTCGGTCAGCGGGATTTCCCGATTGCTGAGCGGACCGGTCAAGTCTGTGGGCAGATCGGCCTCGGTGGTGAACTGGCTGTAGCCGAGCACGTCGTTGTAACGCAGGTTGGCGCCCACCGTGGTGTTGTGGATGTGCAGCTCGGTGCGGTTTTCCAGCGTATCGGCCCCGTCGACAATTTCCACAAAACTGTTCTGGGCGATTTCCTCGCGCTCCAGATGTTCGTAGTAGGAACGGTTGACCAGGCGAATGGAGTCCGCCAGCTCAACATTGAACACCGAATGCAGCAACAGGGTTTCCGCCCCGTTGATGTCGTCCGGGTGGGTATGTACCCGGTTGCGGGGGATCTTTACCTCGCCGGTTGGACTGACGACCGCAAAGGCGCCCGGCACCCTGGAGCCATTGGGCTGAACACCCTGCCCCTGCACGTAAAGACCGTGATCAATCAGATCCTGGGTCGGGCGATTGATGCCCGCATTATCGGTCCACTCCACATCGTAGTATTCCAGCGACACATTCCACTCAAAATGATCGCTGGGCAAGATACGGTAAGCGGCAAACAGGTTGGTGCTGTCGAGCCCGGCATAGTCGTAGAAACTGCCTTCGTCTTTATGCTCCAGGCTGATCCGGGCCCCCTGGCGCTCCGGATCGATCACCCAGGAATAATCCAACTGCGCACCGTACTGGTCCCATTCGCCACCGGTCAGACTGACGCGGCCCTCCGGCTCACTCAGGTCCGGGCGCTTGGGCGTGATATTCACAAACCCGCCGGTGCGCTGAGTGGTGCCGAGAATCACCGAAGGGGTACCGCGCACGATATCGATTTGGCCAACCGAGTTGAACGACAACGGAATACCCAGACCGTTATTGCCCACCTGGCGACGCATACCGGCCGAGAAGACTTCGCCCAACTGACCGCGCAGCGTCGGCAGACTGGGCGCACCAAAGCCTTTGGCCTGGAAGGTGTTGGGAGCGACCCGCTGCAGCTCCTGCAGGTTGTCGATGGCCGCTTCGTTCAGCAAATCTTCGGTCACCGGGGTGATTGAACGGCCGATGTCGGCGATGGTCTGGCCCAGGCCAAAAGGCCCGTCGACTTCGTCGCTGCGCACATTGCCCATACCACTGAGGGCTTCGCCCACCACGAGGACATCCTGAATGCTGCTGGTTTGGGCGTGAGCGGGTAGCGCGGCTATGAGGACGGCGCTGGCGCACAGGGTTCGCGGAATTGACGACCGCACTCGTTTGGACAATCGGTTTTTCATTAACAACTTTGCTCCATTTGATACATTCATCGTTGTTTTACGGCGGATGCGGATTTATTCCGCTTCGCTTAGCCCCTACGTATACGGTGGCGCGGGGTATTACGTTGGGTAACGGCGGATGCGCTGCGCTTATCCGCCCTACGCGACCCTCAGAGCTATCCGTAGGGGCCGAGCGCAGCGGTGCCCGCATCCGCCGTTGCCATGCCCGAAAACGCTCACTCATTCAGCGTCCAATCATAATCGAGAAAGCGATACACCACCGCCCCTTCGCGGAGCTGCTCTCTTTCGGCTTCACTCAACCCGAGGCTATCGGCATAACGCAAAAAAAACGCATTCAGGCTGTCGATACCCTGCCAACCGCGCTCAAAATCTTCCCGGTACCATTTAAAAATGGAGGACACCTCCAACCGGCCATCCCGATAGCGATTGCGGGTCTCGTCTTGCAGAAAACGCTCGGTACTGTCTTCCAGTTGTTGCTCGATCTGCTTGGCGGTAAACGGCTCTGTACGCAGCGCCGGGCAGCCAACGGAGGCGCAATTGACGGCGAAGTGGATACGCGGCTCGTTGTAGACACCGGGCTCCCGGATGATCTCATGCTCTACCTGATCGAGATGCATCTCTTCTCCCAACAGGGTGAAAAAGCGCATCTTCCAGGGATTCTGCCAGAACGTGCCAATATCCCGAATGGAGTCGACCGGGTAATGGTCAACAATGAGTTTCAGGGTAAAGGCGTTGTAGGCATTGATCAGGAAGGCGAGTTGCTGGTCGCGGCTCCACGTTTTGAACTGGGACTTTTCGACGCCGGAGAGTTGCCCCAGGTATTGATTGAGGGTGTCCGGAGCGGCTTTGAGCGTTTCGTAGTCCACGGTGGAAGCGGTGCCTTCTTCATTCCATTGGACGTGGTTTTCGAGTACCTGAGCGTAGGTTTTGTGCTGGTGGTCGAAGTCGCTCGAAATAGCCAAACCACTTAGCATGGATAAGGCAACGAACACGATTCCGTGCATAGAAAACTTGATCGATTCACCACGTCCGGTACGTCGGTCCGAACACCGTTTCAAGACACGCTGTAAATACATCCCTGTAAGCTCGAGAGCGCTAGTCCCACGGCTCACGGTCTTGAAACGGTGTTCGGACCGACGCACCTCTGCACTCCGATTTTCCTCGTTGCGGGAAGAATGCTTAAACAGTTGTGCGTAGGGCTGGTAAGCCGAAGGCGCACCTGCCGTAAATACACGTGACGCTATCATCTGTCCCCTCCCCGTCTCCAGGTATGGTATTTCTCCAACCACCGAAGTACCGCTTCCGGCTTGTGGGCTTTTTTCCACTCGCCGGCGGCGTACTTGTTGGCCTCGGCCAGCGTCGGATAGACATGGATGGTGCCGAGAATTTTGTTCAGGCCCAGACCGTGACGCATGGCAAGAATAAATTCGGCCATCAGGTTGCTCGCTTCGGTACCGACGATGACTACGCCCAGGATTTTATCCTTGCCTTTCGGGGTGATGACTTTGATGAAGCCAGTGGTGGTGCTGTCGGCAATGGCGCGATCTAACTCGGCCAACTCAAAGCGGGTAACTTCATAATCTATACCCTGCGCCTTCGCCTCACGCTCGCTGATGCCCACGCGGGCAATCTCCGGATCCAGGAAGGTGGTCCAGGGGATGACGGAATAGTCAACCTTGAAGCGTTTGAACTGCCCGAACAGCGCATTCACCGCGGCGTACCAGGCCATGTGCGCGGCGGTGTGGGTAAACTGATAGGGCCCCGCCACATCGCCGGCGGCGTAGATGTTCGGGTACAGAGTTTCCAGGTATTCGTTGGTCAGGACCGTCCGTTCAGTGCGGATACCCAGATCTTCCAGTCCGTAACCGGTCAATCGGGCCTTGCGGCCCACCGCGACCAGCAGTTGGTCAAAGGGGATCCGTTTTTCTTCGCCTTCGTGTTTGACCACCAGCACTTTTTCATCACCGTCGCGCTCGCAACGCAAGGCCTCGTGTCGGGTCAGCACTTCAACCCCACCGGCCATCATTGCCTCACGGGCGATCTCCGACACCTCACTGTCTTCTTTGGCGAGAATGCGCTCACCTCGTTCGACCTGACTCACTTTGGACCCAAGACGAGCGAAGGCATGAGACAGCTCTGAACCAATGGGACCACCACCGAGCACGATCAGGCGCTTGGGCGGTTCGTCCAGTTTCGCAAAGGTATCCCACAGCGTATCGCTGGTGACATAGCCAACATCGTTCAGTCCGGGCAGATCCGGCACCAGAGGTTCGGCACCGGCCGCAATGACAATGCTGCGGGTGGTCAGGCGCTGGGTACCACCATCATTCAGGGCGATATCGACGGTCCAGGGGTCCACAATCGTGGCGTAGCCCTGCACCACATCAACCCCCAGACCGGTGTAGCGTTCGACACTATCATGGGGCTCGACTTCCTTGATCACCTTGTGAATTCGCTCCATCACGGCGCGAAAGCTGAAGGTCGGCTGTTGAGCGTTCAGACCATAATGGTCCGCATGTCGCATCTGGTGGGCGACCTTGGCACTTTTGATCAGCGCTTTGCTGGGCACACAGCCATAGTTCAGGCAGTCACCCCCCATTTTATGGGCCTCCACCAACGTGACTTTGGCTTTGACCGTCGCCCCGATGTAGGCAGACACCAGGCCGCCCGCACCACCGCCAATCACCACGAGATTGCGGTCAAACCGCTTCGGTTTGGTCCAACCTTTGTAGGCCCGGCGCCGCTGAACCAGGCGCACAATCGCCTTTGCGATCCAGGGGAACACCCCGAGCAGCGCAAACGACAGAATGAGTTCCGGCGAGAAAATACCGCCCACACTGTCGATCTCCGCCAACTGGGTGCCGGCATTGACATAGACGGCGGTACCGCCAAGCATGCCCAACTGACTGACCCAATAAAAGGTCCAGGTTTTCAGACGCGTCACCCCCATCACCAGGTTGATGACGAAAAAGGGAAACAGCGGGACCAGACGCAGCGTAAATAGGTAGAAAGCACCGTCCCTTGCAATACCGCGATTAATGGCCTTCAAGCGCTCGCCGAAGCGGTTCTGCACCGATTCACGCAGCACAAACCGGGCCACCAGAAACGCCAGTGTTGCCCCGATGCTGGACGCGAAAGAGACCAGCAACAGCCCCTGCCACAACCCGAATAGCGCGCCGCCGGCCAGGGTCATAATCGCCGCGCCGGGCAACGACAAGGCGGTAACAAGCACATAAACCGCAAAATAGACCGTGGGCACCAGCACAGGGAAGTCATGCAACCATTGCCCGAAGGTCTCCTGGCTGCTTTTAAGCTGTGTCAGTGTAAAGTAGTCGTCGAGACCGAACCCAAAGAAAACGGCAACCAGAGCGGCGACCAGGGCAATAATCAACAAGCGTTGCATTCTGCATCCTTTGATGTGAAAAAGTATGGCGAGCGCGGATCGATAAAACGGCTCACTCCAACACGTCGTCGCTGTCTATACGTCTGTTCCGGAAACGACGATGCCATCTTCCCGGACGAATTACGCCGGGCGCTGGTGCTCAGAGCGCCAGCGCTCGACTCATTGCGGGAATTTGGTGGTTCAGTAGCGGCTCGTTCTCTTCATAGTTTACCGGCACCACAATCAAGTGCACTCCGCCTTGATGCCAGGCGCTCTGAACGCTGTCCACCAGGTGCGGGATGGATGTCACTTCCACGCCCGTTGCCCCGTAGCTTTGGGCGTAACGAATGAAGTCCGGATTGCCGTAATTCAATCCGTAGTCCGAAAAACCCATATGTCGTTGCTTCCAACGAATCATGCCGTACGCATCATCACGTAACACCAGAACCACCAAATCGAGTTTCAATCGAACGGCCGTCTCCATCTCCTGAGAGTTCATCATAAAGCCACCATCGCCGCACACAGCCACAACCCGTCGTTCGGGGTGCACCAACTTGGTGGCCATGGCCGAAGGCAGCCCGGCCCCCATGCTCGCCAGCGCATTGTCCAGCAGCAAGGTGTTGGATTGATAGGCGGGGTAGTTACGAGCGAACCAGAGTTTGTAAATGCCGTTGTCGAGTGCGAGGATGCCATCATCGGGCATCAGCGCCCTTACCTCGGCCACCAGCCGCTGCGGATCCATGGGTATTCGCGCATCCTGTGCGTGCGCTGTGAGTTGCTCAGTGAACCCTTGACGCACCCTCTGATACACCGCGAAATCCCAATGCGGCTCGACGCTCAACCGGTCAGCCAACCGACTGATACTGTCCGCCATATCACCGATCACTTCCTGCTGAGGGTAATAGACGCTGTCGACCGACGCCGGCACGTAGTTCAGGTGAATGACCTGTGCATCGCCACAAGGCGCCAGAAACTCCCCGGCACCCAGTCTGCAGTTCGCGGCATCGGTATCGGCGCCCATTACAAAGGGCGGCTTTTCGATCACGTCGTGCCCGATGTTGATAATCAGGTCCGCCGCCTCAAATGCCCGGTGGACAAAGTCATCACTCGAAAGCGCCGCTGTGCCGAGATACCCGGGATGCCGTTCATCCAGCACCCCTTTACCCATCTGGGTGGCAACCCATGGAATTCCCGTACGATCAACCAGGGCTTTCAGGCTAGCATGGATGTCGTAACGGCTCGCGCTGGCGCCGATAAGCAACAGGGGACGCCGCGCACTGCGAATTGCTTGTGCGGCCAGTGCCAGGCATTCATCGGACGCCTGGGGCATTTCGGCTCGACTCGGTGCGATGATCGGCGCCTCGGTAGACTCCTGTGCGACATCCTCCGGCAGTTCCAGGTGCACGGCGCCGGGCCGTTCCAGTTCGGCACGGCGAAAGGCTTCGCGAACCCTCGCCGGAATCGCCTGACCACTCACCAGCTGACGGGTGTACTTGGTCAAAGGCGTCATCATGTCCACAACGTCAATGATCTGAAACTCACCCTGCTTGCTGCTCTTAATCGGTTTTTGACCGGTAATCATGAGTAGTGGCATGGCACCAAGCTGGGCATAGGCCGCGGCGGTCACCAAGTTGGTTGCCCCCGGCCCGAGCGTGGCCAGGCACACGCCGGCCCGGCCGGTGAGCCGCCCCTGGGTAGCGGCCATGAAGCCCGCCGCCTGTTCGTGCCGGGTCAACACCAGTTCAATGGAAGAACGCGAGAGCGAGTCCAGCAAATCCAGATTTTCTTCACCTGGCACACCAAAGACTCGCTCAACCCCTTCGGATTCCAGCGCTTTGACCAGTAAGTCAGAAGCTTTCATAGTGAGAGACGCTCTTGTCGATGAATGTCGGACTAGGCATCCGGCGAGTGGAGTGGACGAGCGCCACACAGTACCCCCAGATCATAAAATTCCTGCAGGATAAGTTCACCGCCGGACAGTAACGCATCGGGATCAACCTGTGGGGACTCTCGTTGTAAACACTCAAGAATTTGTCGACCGCTCAGCTCAGGCTTCGCATCCAGCAGCGCCAACAGGCGTGCGGTAAAGGCATTCAAAGCCATGAACGATACCCGACGATCCCGAGTGCGATACACCAATACCCAGGTAGGAAGCTCTGGGGGTTCCTGAGGCTGAAACCCGGGGCCGATCTGATGCACCGGGAAACGGTACTCCAGCGGCCAGGCCAGGGGTGACAGCACCGGGTGGCCGGCCATAACATCCTTGTGCAACCCCGGTTCAGGTTCGGGATTGGTCGCAATCTGCAACGCCAACTCCACCCACTCGTAGTGCAGCAGTTCCGCCATAAAGGGGGGATCTTCCGGGGTGATCGGCCGAGCGTCGGAATTGACGTAATCAATGTATTCACGCCCGATATCGGAGAACAGGGGGCTCTGACAACGATGGTGCTGCATGAAACCGCGCACCTCTTTCAGCCACCAGTCTTCAGGCATCAGGGATTTGAACACCGGAAAATTGTTGCTCAAGAAAGTATTCAGGTTGTTGAAAAACAGATCCTGATAGATTTTCATCCGGCGCGCTTCCACTTCCGTATGCGGCTGCCCCTCCGGATCACGGATGGCACCGGCGAAACGCTTCAGCGCCTCCCGGTAATCATCGGGCACCGACATGGGCCACCTCGTTCTGGTGCGCACGAACCGTATCCACTTCGGTCAGCAGCTCTGGCAGCGGTGGCAGATTGAAGTCCCGCTCAAGCAGTGTGGGACAGATACCCGCATGGTCATAGGCCACATCCAGCAGCTGCCAGACCGGATCGATGACATCCGCTCCGTGGGTGTCCACCAGGAGGTCTTCCGCCTCCCGGTAGTGACCGGCAATGTGCATGTATTGAATGCGCTCGGCCGGCATGGCGCGGATAAATGCCTCGGCATCATAGCGATGATTGACGCTGTTGACGTAGGCGTTGTTGACGTCCAGTAACAGGTTGCAATCCGCCTCTTCAAGCACCGCCCGAATGAAGGTGGCCTCGTCCAGCTCCGGCACCGGCATCTGCGGCGTGGTGACAGGCGCATAGTAAGAGACATTCTCCAGAGCGATGCGCCGCTCGAGAATATCCTGAACCTGGCGTACGCGCTCGGCGATCCAGCGCACGCCACTTTCTGTAAAGGGTACCGGCATCAGGTCATAGAGATGACCGTCGTCGCTGCAGGCGCTCAGATGTTCTGAGTAAAGCTCGATCCGGTGTTCATCGAGAAACTGTCTGATTCGGGTCACAAAGTCGACATCCAGCGGCGCCGGACTACCGATGGACAGGGATAAACCGTGGGTGCTGAACGGGTAGCGTTCGGTCAATGCGCGGAATTTCGCGCCAAGCCGACCCCCCATCGCCATCCAGTTCTCTGGAGCAACTTCGAGAAAGTCGATACGACCGTCGGGGGACGGCGGCAACTGATCCAGCAACTCGCGCCGCAGACCCAACCCGACACCTTGGACTTTGGACAGAGGCATACTCAGACACTCACTCGCTCTCTACATTCATCAGCCAGGCGGGGCGTG
>NZ_DGMV01000051.1:189135-191366 GCF_002388575.1 Marinimicrobium sp. UBA4509 | reverse complement strand
TACCTTCGCCGCACTTACCTTCGGCATCCTTGTCTTTCTTGTCCTCACCACACTTGGCTTCGCCGCATTTGGCCTCGCCACCTTTTTTCTCTTCGCCGCACTTGGCTTCACCACATTTGGCTTCACCACATTTGGCTTCACCGTCTTTCTTCTCGCCACCGTGGTTGTGAGCCAATTGACTGTAACCGCTGGAGAGTGTTTCGGCCGAAAAGGGGTTTTCGGCGACAGCGGCCTGGCTACCCAGGCCCAACAACAGGGCGGCACTGGCAGAGGCGATCAGGGGATTTTTCATGGATTTCATCGTTGTTCTCCTACGAAAGTTATTGGAATCATCTGAACGTTCAGATTACATACCGTCATAAACGCGCTATAGATCATAGCGCATGTCTCGGACCGCCGCTTTCGCAAGAGGGTTCAGTACTCAGTACAACGACGTCTTCGCCTCAGGGCAGGTACACCCGGGCAAACACCGCTTTCAGATAATCGGTCTCGGGGATGGCCGGATGCACAGGATGATCGGCGCCCTGCCCGCCCTGGGCGATGATCTGTACGTGACGATCCAGGTGCCGGCCGGCACCGCGCACGATATCGGTCAGCGATTCCCGGGCCAGGTGCATGGAGCAGGAAGCCGACACCAGCAGGCCGTCGCGGCCCAGCAGTCGAATGGCCAGCTCATTGATGTGGCGATACGCCGCCTCTCCGGCCTTCTGGTCCTTGCGCCGTTTGATAAACGCGGGCGGGTCCAGCACCACCACATCGAAAGTTTCACCGTCGGCGATCAGTGCCTTGAGCACGTCAATGGCCTTGCCCTGAAGCGCGCTGACCCGGTCCGCCACGCCGTTCAGCTCGGCATTGGTGGCCACTCCGTCCAGCGCCGTGGCCGAGGCATCCACACAGACCACTTCCCGGGCGCCGGCGTTGGCAGCCGCCACACCCCAACCGCCCATATAGGAAAAGACATCCAGCACCCGGCGATCCCGACACCAGCCCTGAAGGCGAGCGCGATTGTCGCGGTGATCGTAGAACCAACCGGTTTTCTGACCCTGTCCTACCGGAATCCGGAAGCGGGTCCCATTCTCCAACAGCTCCAGGGTGTCCGGCATGGTGCCGTGGGCGACTTCCTGATAGCGCGCCAACCCTTCCAGCTCGCGGGCGCCGTGATCGTTGTCCAGCAGAATGCCCGCGGGCTTCAGACACTGTACCAGTGCCTCGATAATATCGGCCTTGTGGCGCTCCATGCCGGCACTGGCAATCTGAACCACCAGATAGTCACCAAAGCGGTCCACCACCAGCCCGGGGAGCAGATCGGAATCGCCGTAGATGAGTCGGTAATAGGGGCCGGGAAAGAAGGCATCGCGCAAGGCCAGAGCCTGATTGATACGGTGCACGAGCAGGGATTTACTCAGGGGCTGCTCCGGATCGCGATTGACCAGCCGCGCGCAGATCAGGCCGGCCGGATTGACCACCGCCACCCCGAGCGCCTTGCCGGTGCTGGCCAGGACCAGCGCCTGATCCCCGGGTTGAAACGCCTTGAGCGGCGTTTTGGCCACGTCTACTTCGTTACTGTAGATCCACAGGTGGCCGCGTTTGAGGCGACGGTCGGTATTTTTCTTGAGCTGCAAGGGGGGCAATGACACGGGTCGTTCTCCAATGACGATCGACCGCCGGAAGTGGCGGCGCTCGCCATTCTACGCGAGACCACGACCGGACACGATCACTCCGGCTGTGGAATAGGCAGTTGGGATCTTTCGGCAAAGCGGCTCCGGTCTTGTTCGGTAGCGCCCTCACGACACTCTCCCCGCAGCCACATCTCGGCCCGGGACAGACGATAGTCCAACTCCAGAAAGCCCTCCCGGCAGTACCCGGTGAGCGTCACGGCCCGCTCGGCGTCGCTGCGCAACTGCCGGTACTCGCGGCTGCCCAAAGGCTCCCGACGACGATGCTCGGTCACATCCTTGGGGGACCGGTACACCTGCACCAGTGGCCGCTGACGGGCATCCGGCACATCCAGTTGATACACAAACAGTTTGCTGTTGTTGGGCCGCAGATCAATCGACAGCGTCTCTTTCAGGCCCCCGTAATGGCGCCCACCGCTACTGCACCCGATCAGCAGGGTACCGATCAACACTCCGGTCACGCCCAACCACCACCGGCCTCTGCCATTGCCCATATTCCGTTCCCCACTCCTCAAGATGTTGCTGTTCAGGCCGACAACCCAATACGAAACCCTA
>NZ_DGMV01000051.1:177354-189005 GCF_002388575.1 Marinimicrobium sp. UBA4509 | reverse complement strand
TTTTACGAAACCCTAAAACATTTCCCCGGTATTGACCACCAGCGGAGCGACCCGGTGACCAAGTACAGCCGACTACCATTGCCACTGGCCCCTGCGCGCAACGCCCTGCTGCTACTGATGGCCGCCGCCCTCATGGGTGACGCCACCGCCGGCCCCAGCCAACCACATTTTGGCAGCCACCCTCAGGGCACCCACGGCCAGCATACCGCACAGTACGAACCGGTCTCGGGATCGGACCCAGGCGCCCCGCACCCGGCGGCCACGGCTTCAGCGAGCACCGGCGCCCCCCGGGCGGAAACCTCGGCCGCCGCCTTGGCCTGCCCCCACGGAGCAAGGGAGTACCGTAAGTCATTGCTGATCACCGCCTTCCCCCGCCGGGAGCGGGCCGAAGCTAACGCAGGCGGCCTCTCGGGCGCCGAGCAGGCTCTGGCTGAGCGCCTGGGAGAACACCTGGCCCGGGGCAACCAGCTGTTTCAGTACCAACTGATCGGGCAGAGCCTGCCGGAACCGTCCGCCAATTCGGGCCAGCCCATTCGCCAGTTGGCCCGGGAGCATGGCACGCAACTGGTGCTCAGCGGCACACTCCATGACCTGGGCATGGCCCGCCCCGGGGATGCGCTCAACCCCGGCTTGGTGACCCGCGCCCGCAACGCCGCCGTCAGCACCCTGCGCCTGAAGCCAGAATGGGACACCCGGCAACGGGATTTTGTTCTACAGCTGAATTTACACGATGGCCATACGGGACAGCGATTACACACGCGGAGCTACCGTTTGGCGGGAATATGGAACCCCAGACGCCCGGAGCGCGCCCGATTCGGGACCCCGGCGTTCTGGGAGACCGACTACGGCCAGAAGATTGAAGCGGTGTTGGCCGAGGCGGGCCGGGCGCTGAACGAAGTGATTCGCTGCCAGCCTCTGGTGGCGCGCCTGGACCCACCCCGTTCGGGCGCAACCACACTGCTACATGCCGGACACGTCCAGGGGTTACAAGTGGGGGACCGACTGCCTCTGCACCGGATCAGCCTGCGGCCCATTCCGGGGGAGTATCGGCAGTACAGCGCGCACCGCCTGGAGAGCGGCGTTCATCTGAGGGTGGAAAAGGTTCACCCTCAAACCAGCGAGGTGCGCCTGGAGGGCGCCACCTCACTGCACGGTGAACACTATGCGGTGACACCGGGCCAGGCACCCTCAGAAAACGAGGTGTACACCTGGCTTCAGGACTGACTCTGTCTCAGGGGCTGACTCAGGCGTCAGCCGGCTGCGAGGACTCGCCCTGCTTGCGAACCTGCTGTACCGCCTGGGCGAATACCGCATCGAAGTTGATCGGAGGCAGCATCAGGGGCGGGAAACCGCCGCGGGACAGCGTGGAGTCAATCACTTCGCGCGTGTAGGGGAACAGGATCTGGGGGCAGGTGGTGTTGATCACCTGGCTCAACTGGGCTTTCTCCAGCCCCTGAATCGCGAACAGGCCAGCCTGCTTCACTTCCACCAGAAACACCACCTTGTCATCCATCGTGGCGGTGATGGTCATCAGCAGCACCACTTCGTAGTGGTTTTCATCCAGGTTGTTGACCTGAACGTTCAGCTCCTGATCAATTTTCGGTTTCCAGGCACGGTTGAAGGATTCAACGCCCATGGGCGTTTCAAAGGACAAATCCTTCAGGTAGATCCGCTTGATCTGAAGACCGCGCGGCGCTTCCTGAGTGGCGCCAGCGCCGTTTTCCTGAGTGGTGTTTTCATCTGCCATAATTAGGTTTCCGTTGGTTCAATCAATTAGCCCTGAATCGGCCGCTGTCGGTGAGCGCTCAGCCCAGCATGTCATCCAGCTTGCCGCTTTTGTCCAATGCCCACAGGTCCGTAAAGCCACCCACATGGGTGTCACCAATCCAGATCTGAGGCACCGTGCGCTGACCACTGTCAGCCATCATCTTTTTACGCAGGGACGGGTCCCGGTCCACCCGAATCTCTTCAAATGCCACCCCTTTACCTTCCAGCAAGTGCTTGGCATTGACACAAAACGGGCATACCGCCGTGGTGTACATCACTACTTTCGCCATTCTAACCTCCTGCGGATCAGCCTTTCACCAGGGGCATACCCTGGTTCTGCCACTCGGTAATACCGCCGGCCAGACGGCGTACATCAAAGCCTTTCTGCCCCAGGGTGCGGCCGGCCGCCCCCGCGTGCTGACCGAGCTTGTCCGCCACCACGATGATCTTGTCCCGGTGCGGCGCCAGTAGCTGCTCTGCCTCTGCCGTCACTTTTTTGTAGGGCAGGTTCAGCGCGCCGGAAATATGGCCGGCTTTGAACTCCGACGCCTCGCGCACATCCAGCAGCACCGCCTCCTCGTTGTTGAGCAGGCGGGTCACCTCAAACGCGGGAATGGGCTTGCCATTCTTGATGCGCTCGCGCATGGCGTACACCAGCATCAACACCGCCAGCGTGGTGATCAGAAGCCATTCTTGACTGACAAATACAAAAAATTCCACGTCTTCGCCTTCCTCAACTCGAATCGGGGAGAATCCGCGCACGGTTTACCCGAGGCGGAGCGCGCCGCAGTATACACCATCAGACGTCCTTTTCTCAGCGGCTGACGTAGAGTTACCACGGGTAACGCGTTAGAATGGGCCCTTTGTA
This sequence comes from Marinimicrobium sp. UBA4509, assembly GCF_002388575.1. Classification (NCBI taxonomy): domain Bacteria; kingdom Pseudomonadati; phylum Pseudomonadota; class Gammaproteobacteria; order Cellvibrionales; family Cellvibrionaceae; genus Marinimicrobium; species Marinimicrobium sp. UBA4509. The sequence goes on along the minus strand of NZ_DGMV01000051.1, from coordinate 186,370 downwards.
CCCGATAGCGACCCGCCGGGTACTGGCGATGGCCATTCCATTCGACCTTCATTCAGCGACTCAGAGAAGTGACCGTAACTATGACCGCTAACCAGACTGCTGCCAAAAAGCCCACCGTATTGATCGTTCTGGATGGCGTTGGCTACTCGGAAAAGACCGAGCACAACGCTGTGTACAGTGCCAACACCCCGGTTCTGGACCGCCTCTGGAAAGAGGCTCCGCACAGCCTGATCGCCACCTCCGGGATGGCGGTGGGCCTGCCGGAAGGCCAGATGGGCAACAGTGAAGTGGGCCACACCACCATTGGTGCCGGCCGAGTGGTCTACCAGAATTTCACCCGCATCAATAAAGCAATCGAAGACGGCGAGTTCGCCGAGAACCCGGCCTACGCCGCGGCCATCGACACAGCAAAAGACGCCGGCAAGGCCGTGCACGTGTTCGGCCTGCTGTCCGAAGGGGGCGTTCACAGTCACGAAGACCACATTTTTGCCATGGTGGACGCCGCCGCCAAACGCGGCGCCAAGGAAGTGTACCTGCACGCCTTCCTGGACGGCCGCGACACCGCCCCGCGCAGCGCAAAGGCCTCTCTCGAGAAGGCCGAAAAGCAGTTCGCCGAGCTGGGCGTTGGCCGGGTTGCCAGCATTGTCGGGCGCTACTTCGCCATGGACCGGGACAACAACTGGGATCGGGTCGAGAAAGCCTACAACGCCATGGCCTGCGGCACCGGCGAATTTACCGCCAAGACCGCCGTTGAAGGCCTGGCCGCCGCTTATGAGCGTGATGAAAACGACGAGTTCGTCAAGGCGACCGTGATTGCCGGTGACGGCCAGGAGCCGGTGACAATTCAGGACGGCGATGTTGCCATCTTCATGAACTTCCGTCCCGACCGGGCCCGCCAGATCACCCGCGCCCTGATCGAAAGCGATTTCGACGGCTTCAAGCGTCAGTGCGAGCCCAAGCTGGCCGACTTCGTGATGACCACCGAGTACGCCTCGGACATCAAGGCCAACTGCGCCTTCCCGCCCCAGGAGTTGGTGAACTCCTTTGGCGACTACCTGGCCAAGCAGGGCAAAACCCAGCTGCGCATTGCCGAAACCGAGAAATACGCCCACGTGACCTTCTTCTTCAACGGCGGCACCGAGTCCGAGTTTGAAGGCGAGGATCGCATTCTGGTGCCCTCGCCGAAAGTGGCCACCTACGACCTGCAGCCCGAAATGAGCGCTCCGGAGGTGACCGACAAACTGGTCGAAGCCATCGAGTCCGGGAAGTACGACGCCATCATCTGCAACTACGCCAACGGCGACATGGTGGGCCACTCGGGCATCTTCGAAGCGGCGGTCAAATCCGTTGAAGCCGTGGATGAGTGCCTGGGACGGGTGCTCGACGCCACTCTGAAAGCGGGAGGCGAAGCGCTGGTGACCGCTGACCACGGCAACGTCGAGGAAATGTACGACCCCGAGTCCGGCCAGGTCAGCACCCAGCACTCCACCCTGCCGGTGCCTCTGATCTACGTCAGCTCGCGCAAAGGCAGCATCGCCGAAGGCGGCTCCCTGGCCGACCTGGCACCCACCATGCTGCACCTGATGGGCCTACCCCAACCCAAGGAAATGACCGGTCGCAACCTGGTCACCCTGAGCGAGTAATCCACAGATGGGGCGACCTCCCGGTCGCCCCATCGACGGCAAGGTTCCCCCCCCATGATGATCGCTGCGCGTGTCCAAGGCCTCGGAAAGTACCTGCTCTGCCTGTGCCTGATCCTGAGCGGCGCTGCTCAGGCCAATGACCAGGCAGACTATGAAGCGCGAATGCAGGAGCTTCAGAAGACCATTGAGCAGTTGCAACAGGAGCTGAAGAAAACCCAGGGCTCCCGGGATGAACTCAAGGAACAGCTCGAATCCTCGGAATCCGATATTGGCGAGCTGCTCAAAAAAATTGAGCGCATCGAGTCCGACCTTGAGCAACAGAACAGCGACCTGCAGAGCCTGAAGCAGGAGCGCAACGAGCTGGATCAGTCCCGACAGGCTCAGCAGCAGGCCGTTGCCGAACAGGTCCAGGCCGCCTACGCCCTGGGCCGACAGAGCCAGATCAAGTTGCTGCTCAACCAGGAGAGTCCCCAGCGCGTATCGCGCCTGTTGCGCTATTACGATTACTGGCTGGAAGCACGCACCGATAAAATCGAGCGCTACCTGGAGACGCTCGCCGAGCTGGATCGCATCGAGCCCCGCATTGTCCAGAAAACGGCTGAGCTGGCCCGCAACCGGGACCAACTGAAAGCACAACACGAACGTCTGGCCGAGCGCCAGGAAAGCCGCCGCCAGACCCTGGCCGCCCTGAATCAGCGCATCCGCTCCACCGATCAGGAGCTGGCGGACCTGCAGAAGGACCGGGAGCGGCTCCAGTCGCTGCTGGACGAAATGGTCGCCGCCGTCGCCGACCTGGAACTGCCCGGTGGCGATACCCCGTTCAGCCAGCGCAAAGGTCGCCTCCCCTGGCCGGCCCAGGGGTCTCTGCGACACCGTTTTGGCAGCGCTCAGCTGGACGGTCAGATCACCCGCAACGGCATTGTCATTGGTGCCAGCGAGGGAGAGCCGGTACTGGCCGTGCACCATGGCCGCGTGGTATTTTCCGATTACTTCCGGGGCCACGGACTCCTGTTGATTGTGGACCATGGCGAGGGCTATATGAGCCTGTACGCCCACAATCAAAGCCTGTACAAAGAGACCGGCGAGTGGGTCAGCGCGGGGGAGACCATTGCCAGCGTTGGCAACACGGGCGGCCAGATTCAGGCCGGCCTGTATTTCGAGATTCGACACCGGGGCAAACCCACCAACCCCATGCCCTGGCTGGCGCAGGCTTGATCGCCTCATCCGGGATACCGGCTATAGTGAATTATGCGCCATACTGATTGTCATATTGTCATCCCCACGGCCACGCTCGCGGGAACCGATCCACACCGGACCCTCAAGTCAGGAGAACCGGATGCTGTACGCTAATTTCAAACAGGCTGCCCTGGCGGTACTGTTCGCCACCCTATCACCGCTGGCGCTGGCCCAGTCCGTGACAGACACCGCCACGCCCGAAGAGCAGGGCCTGCTGCCGCTCGAGGAGCTCCGCACCTTCACCCGGGTCTACGACCATATTCGCAATGGTTATGTGGAGGAGCTGTCGGACGCCGAGCTGTTGGAGTACGCGATCAAGGGTATGATCGCCGAGCTGGACCCACACTCGGCCTATCTGGATGAAAAGTCCTTCGAAGATCTACAGGAAAACACCTCGGGTGAGTTTGGTGGCATCGGGATCGAAGTCGGGATGGAAGATGGCTTCGTCAAGGTGATCGCACCGATTGATGACACCCCCGCCCAGAAGGCCGGCATCGAGCCGGGCGATCTGATCATTCGCCTGGATGACCAACCGGTCAAAGGCCTGAGTCTAAACGAAGCCGTGGAGAAAATGCGCGGCCCCAAAGGCAGCGACCTGACGTTGACCGTGGTGCGGGAGGGCATCGACCAGCCTTTTGAGGTCACCCTGACCCGGGACATCATCAAGGTCAGGAGTGTGCGCGTGCGGGTTGAAGATGACCACTACGCGTACATTCGAATCGCCCAGTTCCAGGTCAGTACTGGCCAGGACATGATTGACGCGCTGGAAGACCTGCGCGCGGAGCACGACGATATACGCGGCATTGTGCTCGATCTGCGCAACAACCCCGGGGGCGTGCTGCAGACGTCGGTGGAGGTCGCCGATGCCTTTCTGAATGAAGGGCTGGTGGTTTACACCGAGGGGCGTACCGAGAACAGCGATATGCGCTACTACGCGAATGAGGGCGAAGTGGCCGAAGACCTGCCTATTGTGGTACTGATCAACGACGGCTCCGCCTCGGCGTCTGAAATTGTGGCTGGTGCCCTGCAAGATCACGGTCGCGCCGTGGTCCTGGGGACCCGCAGCTTCGGCAAAGGCTCGGTACAGACGGTGGTTCCCATCTCTGAAACCCGGGCGGTCAAGCTCACCACGGCGCTCTACTACACTCCGAACGGTCGCTCCATCCAGGCTCAGGGCATCGTGCCCGACGTCACGGTCGAGCGCGCCCGGGTCACCGCCCTGCGCACCGGTGTCCGCTCCACCGAGGCAGATCTCGCCGGCCACCTGGGCAATGCCAACGGCGGGGAAGAGAGCAATACCCGCACCCGGAAATCCGAGCGAGAGGCCCGCGATGATGATATCGGCGACAACCAACTCCACGAAGCCATCAATATGCTCAAGGGGCTGCATATTTTTCAGCAGCGTCAGAAGGCCAATCTAGCCCAGCGCCTGCCCCCGCTGTCCGACAGCGACAATGCGCCCGAGCACGAGTCGGGAGCGGAGTAAACCCGGATGCTCCTGCCGTTGCTGCGCCTTACCCTGGTCGCCGTTCTGCTGCTGGGAGCGTCCCTGAGTCAGGCCGGGCAACTGGCGATCATCATTGATGATATCGGCTACAGCGCCGCTCTGGGAAAGCGCAGCCTGAACCTGCCCGGCAATTTCACCTTTGCCGTATTGCCGCACGCACCCCACGGCTCAAGACTGGCCCGCGAGGGGGCGGCAATGGGGAAGGAAATCATGCTGCACAACCCCATGAGCAACATTCGCAACCTGCCACTGGATGCCGGAGCGCTGGCCTCAGGCATGAGCCACAGGGACTTCATCCGCACCCTCGAGGACAACCTGAGGAGCATCCCTGAAGCCCGCGGCCTCAACAACCACATGGGCAGCCAACTGACCCAGGAAAGCGAGCCGATGGGCTGGCTGATGCAGTACTTGGGCGAACATGGCTATTACTTTATCGACAGCCGCACCACGGCGGACAGCCAGGCCTGGGAAACCGCCCGACGCTACCGGATTCCCACCCTCAAGCGGGATGTTTTCCTCGACCATGAACGTTCGGTAGAAAGCGTAATGCGCCAGCTCAAACAGGCCATCGAGCTGGCCCGTACCCGTGGCTACGCCCTTGCCATCGGTCACCCCTACCCCGAGACGTTGATGGTACTGGAGCAAATCACTCCCCTGTTGGCCGACGCTGGCGTCAACCTGGTACCCATATCGGTGCTTCTGGAGCGGCCCGAGGCCCCCCTGTCGATTGTCGGACGCAGTTGCCTGGCCCCCCCTCTCAGCCTTTGGCGCCCCCCAGTGGGCTCGCAATCGATGGCAGGCGGACCCGACGCGGCCACAGAAAAACTCAGCCCACTGGTCACCGAACGGCGCCCGTATCGCCTGAGTCAACATTTGCTATTAAATTAATATTGCTCTATAAAGACAGGAAGCGGTTGCGTAGCGGGTGTTACCGGCGCAGACACCGCACTTCGATCAGGGAATTCACCCCGATCCCGGGGAAAAGCGATCAACCAAGCAGGTTAAGATTATGAGCGAGAACAGAGCAGGAGAACACGGCAGCGTCCCCAAGCGGAGCGGACGTTTTCTGGAAAAAGACGGCTACTGGTATTACACCACCCGGGAGGGCGTGGACATAGGCCCTTTCGACAGCCGGGAGGATGCGGAAATCGGAGTCGGCGAATTCATCGACTTCATCTGCGCCGCCGAGCCCAAGGTGAAAGAAGCCTTAGAGAGTTACCGGGCCGCCTGACCAGCGTTCACCCTACGGATATCAAACCGCGAACGCGGCATTGAGAGCTAGCGCATCTCAATGCCGCGTTCGCGCATATAGGCCTTGGCTTCGGGGATGCTGTACTCCCCAAAGTGGAAGATACTGGCCGCCAATACCGCATCGCCCCCCCCTTCCAGAACCCCATCCGCCAGGTGCTGAAGATTCCCCACTCCACCGGAGGCGATGACCGGTATCGACACCGCGTCGCTGATGGCCCGGGTCAGTTTCAGATCAAAGCCATTCTTGGTACCGTCGCGATCCATACTGGTGAGCAGTATTTCTCCCGCACCGTAATCGGCCATCTTGCGCGCCCACTGAACCGCATCAATCCCGGTAGGCTTGCGACCGCCGTGGGTAAAAATCTCCCACCGGGGCGCCTCGCCCTCACCGCTGACCTGCTTGGCGTCGATGGCGACCACAATACACTGCGACCCAAAGCGCTCCGCCGCCGCTTTGACAAACTCCGGATCGGACACGGCCGCGGAGTTGATGCCCACCTTGTCGGCCCCGGCATTGAGCATGCGCCGGATGTCTTCAATCTTGCGAATACCCCCACCCACGGTCAGCGGGATGAACACCTCGGCGGCCATGCGCTCGACGGTGTGCACGGTGGTATCCCGCCCTTCGTGGCTGGCGGTAATATCCAGAAAGGTAATCTCATCCGCGCCCTGTTCGTTGTAGCGCTTGGCCACTTCCACCGGGTCACCGGCATCACGGATATCAACAAACTGAACGCCTTTGACCACACGGCCATTATCGACGTCGAGACAGGGGATGATGCGTTTTGCTAGAGCCATATCGAACCTTTAAATGAACCTTGTAGCACTGACATCAATGCATCACGTCCGGGCCGCTATCAGGTAGCCCTTTCCAAGACACGCTGTGAATACATCCCTGTACGCTCCACAACGCGAGTCCCTCGGTTGAGGGTCTTGGAAAGGGCTACCTGACATCGGCCCTCAGTGCGGTCGTAGGAACTGCAGTTCGGCCTGCAGTTGGTTTAGTGTCTTTTTGGGCTTGGCGGCGGATGCGCCGTTGGCTTATCCGCCCTACGCAATTACGAGCTTCGTATAGCCTCTAAAAGCAATTCTTTTTGGGAGCATGCCAAGTGGCAATAGCGCACAGGTTGGCACTGAGGGCGGAGGCGGGGTAAACCCTTCGGAGACTCTCGGAGACATGGATGTCGACGAGAAGCCCCCATGGATGGGTTCACGGCGGGTCTCCGATGGGGCTCCCCCCTCCTGGGTCGGACTACAAGCAGGCCACCAACACTCAATGGAACCCAGGATTTATGTCTGAAAACACTCAAACCAACATCGAAAACGCCGTAAAAACCGTGAAAGACCCCACAACAGGTCTGTCTTTGGGTGAATTGGGCGTGACCCCCGAAATTCACCTGGACGCCGGAGAAGCCGAAATCTCTCTCACATTGGGCTACCCCGCCGAGGGTGTCGCAGAGGAATTGGCGGGGGCAGTCAATGAAGCCGTGTCGTCAATTGACGGCGTGGACTCAGTCGCGGTCAATATCGACTGGGCCATTCCCGCCCGGGGCGGCGCCAATACCGGGGGTGAAATCCCCGGGGTGAAGAACATCATCGCCGTCGCCTCCGGCAAGGGTGGGGTGGGCAAATCCACCACCGCCGTCAATCTCGCCTTGGCTCTGGCCGCCGAAGGCGCCCGGGTGGGTATTCTCGATGCCGATATCTACGGCCCCAGTCAGCCCAAAATGCTCGGCGTGGGCCAGCGCCGGCCCGAGGTGGTGGAAGTTGACGGTAAACAGATGATGGTGCCCATCGAAGCCCACGGCATTCAGTCCATCTCCATGGGTTACCTGGTCACCGAGCAGACCCCTATGGTCTGGCGTGGGCCCATGGTCAGTGGGGCGCTGCAGCAACTGCTGACCCAGACCCGTTGGGACAATGTCGACTACCTGATTGTCGATATGCCGCCGGGCACCGGGGATATTCAACTGACGCTGTCTCAGAAAGTGCCGGTTACTGGTGCGGTGATTGTCACCACTCCTCAGGATATTGCCCTGCTGGATGCCCAGAAAGGCATTGAGATGTTCCGCAAGGTTAAGGTGCCGGTGTTGGGCGTGGTGGAGAACATGGCGGTCCATGTCTGCTCCAACTGTGGTCACGAAGAACACATTTTCGGTGCCGGGGGCGGTGAGCGCATTGCCCGGGATTACGACACGCGGCTCTTGGGGTCGCTGCCTCTGGATCTGTCCATTCGGGAAACCACTGACAGCGGTACACCCACGGTGGCCGATGACGCGGACTCGGCGATCAGTCAGCGTTATCGCGCTATTGCCCGGACGCTGGGGGCTACCTTATGGCAGCAGTCCGGCGGCTCGGGCGGGCCCGAGATAGCCGTTGTCGAAGATTAGCGGGGGTAGAGAAACCTGTCCGGCGACTAAAGTCACCGGACAGGTAGGTGTGACCCTTTAACGGGGATTATTGACAGGTGCCGGTGCTGTTGGCGCTGTCGAAGGTCAGTGTTGTGTCGGTGATGTCGCTGACACAGAAGTTGACCGTGACACCGCCACTGGCGGTGGTGCTGGTAATAAAGCTGGCCACGCCATTGGCGTCGGTAGTAGCGGACTGGGTCTCACTCCAGGTGCCGGAGAAATCACCGGTTACGGTGGCGCCGCTGACCGGGTTGCCCAGATCGTCCGCGATGGTCACGGTGGCGGTGCCAAACTTCTGACCGCGTCCGGCGCTTTCGGTGCCGGTGCTGACGCTGCTGACCACAACAGAGCTGGCCTGTTCGTCGCCACTGCCACCATCACCACCGGTGGAACCACCGACGCCCAGGATCGCAATGTTGTCGATCACATAGGTGTCGGACGTAAAGGCATCCGGATCAATCAGGAAGATGACGGAGTCGACATCAGTGTTGGTCGTTTCGCCGTCGATTCGGTCGGCCAGGCGGAAACGCAGGGTCTGGGCGCCGTTGGAATGCTCAACGAAAGCTTCATACTTGCTGTGACGACCGGTGGGGTAATTGTCCGGAGTGGCGGTGGCCGTGTTTTCCAGCTGAACCAGGATCTGCTTGCCCACCAGGCTCGGATCGGTGTTGTTAATGTCCATCACGAAGGCTTTATCGCCGCTCAGGAAGGGTGCAACATCCGGCAGAGCGTTGGTGGTGGTAGCAATCACATCCCACTGGCTGGCGCCATCGCGGGTATAAGTCAGAACACCGCCGGTGGTATCAAACGTGCCGGTATAGCTGGTGTAGGTCAGTGCGCTGTTTCCGTCGAAGTCATCCAGTACGGTTTCAACCCCGTGGTCCGGTTCGATGAATACCGGAATGTTCAGCGTGTGAGTGCCGCAGCTGTTGGAGACCTCAACGGACAGGTCGCCCGAGGTTGCACCG
>NZ_DGMV01000051.1:135498-177199 GCF_002388575.1 Marinimicrobium sp. UBA4509 | reverse complement strand
CCCTGGCCGGATAAGGTCGCCCCTGCCGGTACGCTCCAGGTATAGGTGCTGTCGGTGCCGATTTCGCCTGTCAGCTCGTAAGTGGCCTGCTCGTTCGGCGCCACAATGTGCGGTCCGTCGATGGCCGGCTGGCCCTGGTCATAGACGCGAACGTAGTCCACCTCCATGGTGACCGGGAAGATGCTGTCATCGGGCGTGCCGCCCCAGGTGCCGCCGACAGCGAGGTTAAGCAGGAAGTGATACTGGTAGTTTTCAAAGGTCCACCAGCTGCTGTCTTCCAGGTCAGAGGAGGAGATGGTCGAGTAGAGGATGTCATCGACGTACCAGCGCATTTCAAAGGGGGTCCATTCCACCGCGTAGGTATGGAAGTCGTCGGACCACTTTGCCGGTTGGCTCAGGATATGGGCGCCGGTAAAGGAGTTGTCGGGCCAGGGTTCGCCGTAATGAATGGTGCCGTGGGCGAGCATGGACGCTTGGCCGGTAGACTCGAGAATATCGATTTCACCGCTCATCGGCCAGCCCACGTCCGGGTCGGTGGGCAGCATCCAGAACGCTGGCCACAGGCCCTGACCTTCCGGCAGCTTGAGGCGCGCCTCAAAACGGCCATTGGTCCACTGGCCGCTGGCCGGCATATTCGCTGTACGAATGCGTCCAGAGGTATAGTTCAGAGCCTTGACCCGTTCCTTGCGGGCGGTGATCTTGAGAGTGCCGTTGGAGACGTCAAGGTTGTTGGCGCTGTAGGACTGCAGCTCATTGTTGCCCCAGCCGCAGATACCGTACTGGCAGCCGTCACCTTCCTGGATATCCCAGGCGCTGGTGTCTAACTGGGAGCCGTCGAACTCGTCACTCCAGACCAGGTTCTGGCACTGCTGGGCCTGGGCGGTGCCGGCCGAAAAGGCCAGAATGCCCGCCAATGCAGCGGATAGCCCCAGGGAGCGTTTGACCGATGGCGTGTTGTCGCGACGTTGGGCGTCGGAGACAGGTGTCTTATGGTTATATCTCATGCCGTTTTACCTTTGTTATATATAAAAATGGTATCGCGGTTGTTGTGCGGCCCTGCTCAAAAAACCGCAGTGTCAACTTACGCCCCGGCCGGTAGTGGGTCGTCCCACTTTGGCGTGTGAATCAAAGAGGGACATGGCCCGGCGTAAAGTGGGACACCGCATATTCCCGCCAGGGCTGTGTTTTCGGGCATTGGGTGTTGCGTCGGCCGAACGGGGCCTTGCAAAGGTGGGATTTGGGCGTGAAAACCGCTATGATGCGCTCCCTTCATTTTCAACTGAATCGCCCTCTGTGGGAGAACCCGATGAGTATCAAGTCTGACAAATGGATGCGCCGCATGGCGGAGCAGGAAGGCATGATTGAGCCCTTTGAGCCGGGGCAGGTGCGCTATGACGCAAACGGCGAGCGGATGATTTCCTACGGCACCTCCAGCTATGGCTACGATGTGCGCTGTGCCGACGAGTTCAAGATCTTTACCAATGTCTACTCATCGGTAGTCGACCCCAAGAACTTCGACGATAACAGCTTTGTCGACGTCAAGAGTGATGTGTGTATCATTCCGCCGAATTCCTTTGCCCTGGCCCGGACCGTGGAGTACTTCCGGATTCCGCGCAACATTCTGACGGTGTGTCTGGGCAAATCGACCTACGCCCGCTGCGGCATAATAGTCAACGTGACTCCACTCGAGCCCGAGTGGGAGGGCCATGTGACCCTCGAGTTCTCCAACACCACGCCCCTGCCGGCGAAAATCTATGCGAACGAAGGCGTCGCCCAGATGCTGTTCTTCGAGTCAGATGAGGTGTGCGAGACGTCTTATCGGGACCGGGGTGGGAAATACCAGGGCCAGCGCGGCGTCACTCTGCCCAAGACCTGATCGCGTCGGCCTGGGTTGCGTAATAGTCCCGCACAGCGCGGTAATCTTTCAGTAGCTGACTCACGCTGAACTGATAATTACCGCGCTCGTTGCGCTGGGGTTTGAATACCGCCTGCAGTTGCGCCCTCGGGTTGAGTAAAAACAACATCAGCCCGTGCTCCACACCCTCCGGCCCCACTCGAGCCATTATCCCCAACCCCTGCTCAAAATTCTTATGCTGTCGGCGGCTCTGCTCGGCGCGGGTCAGACCAATGAACTGTGGATGAAAGTAGGGCACATACTGCGCGAGCACCTCGGGCCGGTCCCGGTCCCCATCCACGCTGTAAAACAATACTCTCAGGTCCTGATAGTCTTCCGTCTGCTCCAATAACGCCATCATGTCCGCTACCTGGACCAGCGTGGTGGGGCATATATCCGGGCAGTGGGTATAGCCGTAAGAGATCAGGTGCCACTGCCCCTTGAGGTCCGAGCGGTCGAAGGGCGAACCATGATGGTCCAGCAAAGTGAACGCGTCGAGTTTTCGGGCGGGCTGTAGGTACGCGCCCTGCAAGGTTGGCGGCGGGGCATAATGGGTCAGGATGTGATAGCCCGTGGCGCCGGACAGAATCAACAGCAGGCCTGTGGCGACCAGGATCCAGCGGCGCATGGTCAGGGGCTCCCACCGCTCCACTGGAAACTGAGGAACGTCAGGCGGCTCCAGTCGATGTAGTTCGCTTCGATGGCCATCAGGGCAATGAAAACCAGGATGGCAAACAGTGGCACGATGACGATGAACTTGAGCGCGAAGCGTTCCCAGGCAAAGTGCATGAATATTGACACGATCAGGCCGGCCTTGAGCATCATGAACAACAGAATCAGGGACCAGCGCAACGTCCCTTGCAATTGAAAATAGTCCACCAGGTAGGAGAACAGGCTCAGGACAAAGAGCAGTAGCCATACCTTGAGGTAAAGGCCGATCGGGTGCTGTTGGCCGACGGTTTCCACATGACTCATAACTCACCTCACCACAGATAGAAGAAGGCGAAAATAAACACCCAGACCAGGTCGACAAAGTGCCAGTAAAGGCCTGCGATCTCGACGATTTCGTAGCCTTTTTTTTCGTAGTCCCCGCGGCGGACCTTGAATGCCACAATCGCCAGGTAGATGACGCCGCCGGTAACGTGCAGGCCATGAAAGCCGGTGATCATGAAAAACACCGCGCCGAACTGCTCGGCGCCAAACGGGTTGCCCCAGGGGCGAATGCCCTCTTCGACAATCAGCTTGGTCCACTCAAACGCCTGAAGCCCGACAAAGCTTGCCCCGAGAAGCGCGGTCAGCAACATGAATATAAAAGTCTTCTGCCGCTCGCATCGATACGCCCAGTTCACCGCCATGGCCATGGTGCCGCTGCTGGTAATCAGAATGAACGTCATGATGGCGATGAGTAACAGCGGAAGGTGGGCGCCAAACAATTCCATGGCGAAGATTTCGCTGGCCGGGGGCCAGGGCTCCGAGGCTGACATGCGCACCGACATATAGCCGATCAGAAACAGGCTGAAAATGAAGGTGTCACCGACGAGAAACACCCACATCATCAGTTTGCCCCAGGGCATATCGAAGGCCTGCTTGTCGGCCGACCAGTCGACGACCAGACTGTCCCAGCCAGAGGGGTTGAGAGGAGTGTCGGGTTTATCGGTGCTCATGGAACTAGGCCTCCAGTCCGCACAGGATGGCCAGGGCTCGATAGGTATCCGCCGAACGGGTCAGAAGCCAGAACAGCAACACCCAGACCGCGAGCAGATAGTGCCAATAGAGCGCGCACAGGCGCAGACTGTCGATGATGGTCCGGGCCGCTTCGGCTCGCCACATATGTCGCAGCGGCCGATACAGGACACCCAGCCCGATCAACAGATGAATACCGTGAACGCCGGTGAACAGGAAGAAATAACTGCTCGCCGGGTTGCTGCGTACCCCATACCCCATGTCGCTGAGGATCTGCCATAACCACACCTGGGCAATCAGGAATTGCAGTGCGAGAAAGCCGGCGCCGAGTAAGGCCGCCAGACTCAGGCCGGGCTGACTGGCCCTGGCCGCGTTCAGGGAAACCTGCATCAGCACACTGCTGAACACCAGCAGCCCCGTATTCACCCAGAGCCGCGTCGTGTTGCTCAGCGGGCGCCAGGCGTCCCCGGCCAGGGCTTCAAAACCGGGGTATTGGGAGTGGGTCAGAAAGGTCACGGCAAACAGGGAAAACAGTACCGTGGCGATCGCCAGAAACAACGTCAACGCGATCCGGCGACTCTGAAACTCCCGCTGCGGTGAATCAAACGGAGCGTTGGCTGGCACGGATTCTTCGAGCCAGGATTTTTCCGTCAGTGCGTGCCAGAGTTTCATGACGACGCCTCCTGTGTTGGATGTTTGCGAACCTGATCCGGGGGGAGGTTCTGGGGAAGGTAATCGTCCTCGCAGTCCGGAACGCTGTAGGCATAAGCCCAGCGGTAGACCTTCGGGCTCTCCGGCCCCCAGTTACCATGCCGGGGTGGCATATCGGGGGTCTGCCACTCCAGTGTGGTGGCGTGCCAGGGATTGCGCTCGGACGGTGAGCCCCGTTTCAGGCTCCAGAACAGGTTGATGATGAAGATAAGCTGGGCCAGACCGACGATCAGTGCGGAAACGGTAATGCCCGCGTTGAGGGTCTGGGCGGAGTCCGGCACGAAACCGGTCTCCCCCATGGCGTAATAGCGGCGGGGCACGCCGAGAAAGCCCAGGTAGTGCATGGGAAGATAAATGGCGTAGGTACCGAGAAAGGTTACCCAGAAGTGCAGTTTGCCCAGCCCCTGATGCAGAATGCGCCCGGTGATCAGGGGGTACCAGTGATAGATGGCGGCGAACAGAACCATGATGGGGGAAACCCCCATGACCATATGAAAGTGCGCCACCACAAAGTACGTATCGGACAGCGGCAGATCCACCACCACATTGCCAAGAAAGAGACCGCTCAGACCGCCATGAGTGAAGGTAAAAATAAAACCAATGGCGAACAACATGGGCACCGTCAGATGGATGTTGCCTCGCCACAGCGTCAGCACCCAGTTGTAGACCTTGATCGCGGTGGGTACGGCGATGATCAGGGTGGTGGTGGCAAAGAAAAACCCGAACGTCGGGTTCATGCCGCTGACGTACATATGATGCGCCCAGACGACGAAGCTGAGCAGTCCGATAATGACAATGGCCCACACCATCATTCGGTAACCGAAAATGTTTTTTCGCGCGTGAGTGGCGAGAATATCGGACACGATGCCGAAGGCGGGCAGGGCGACGATGTACACTTCCGGGTGACCGAAAAACCAGAACAGATGCTGGAACAGCAGCGGGCTGCCGTCGGAGTAGTCCAGGGACTCCCCAAGGGATACCAGGGCGGGCATGAAAAAGCTGGTGCCTACGGTCTTGTCCAGCAGCATCATGATGGCGCTGACCAGCAGGGCGGGGAAGGCCAGCAGCCCCATGATGGTGGCAATGAAAATGCCCCACAGGGTCAGCGGCATGCGCATCAGGGTCATGCCGGCGGCGCGCGCCTGCAGAATGGTGGTGACGTAATTGAGTCCGCCCATGGTGAAGGCAACGATGAAAATGGCCAGTGAGGCGAGCATGCAGATGATGCCCCACTCATACCCCGGCGTGCCTTTGAGAATGGTCTGCGGCGGGTAGAGTGTCCAGCCGGCCCCGGTGGGTCCCTCCGGCACAAAAAAGCTCGCCATCAGCACAATGACTGCCAGCAGGTAGGTCCAGTAGCTGAGCATATTGAGGTAGGGAAAGACCATATCCCGGGCGCCGATCATCAGCGGGATCAGATAATTGCCAAAGCCGCCCAATAAAATCGCCGTCAGCAGATAGATCACCATGATCATCCCGTGCATGGTGACAAACTGCAGGTAGGAATTCGGGTTGATGAAATCAAAGGTGTCCGGGAAACCCAGTTGCAAACGCATCAGGGCCGATAGCGTCAGAGCCACCAGACCGACAAACACGGCGGTCAATGCGTACTGAATGGCAATGACCTTGTGATCCTGACTCCAGATGTACTTGCTGATAAATCCGGTGGGCTCGTGGGTGGCCACCGGTTGATCGGCCAGAGCGGTGTATTTCATACCCGATCCTCAGACAGTGCTCGGTTTACAATTGATTGATGTAGGCCAACAGGTCATCAATGGCCTGCTTGTCGTGCAGGGTTCTGGCCATCAATGTCATCTGGGTGCCGTAGTAGTCGCCCTTGTGGCTGCCTCGTACTCCCTGCTTGAAGTGCTCGAGTTGGCGGCGTAAGTACCAGTCGTGTTGACCGGCCAGTGCTGGCGCATTGGTGGCGTAGTTTCCCTCGCCTCGATCGCCGTGACAGCTGCTGCAGTTGCGATACAGGCGCTCGCCCCGCTGTGCATCGCCAGTCACGCTGGTGTCGGGAGTCTCGCTGGTCAGGGAATCGATATGCGCGGCTACATCCCTCATTGCCTGTCGATCCGGCAGTGTGGCCATCATGCCGGCCATCTGCTGACCGAAACGGTCCGCTTCGTGACTGCCGCGCACGCCGGTTTTGTAAAAGTGCAATTGCCGTTCGAGGTACCAGGGGTCGAGGTGGCTGAGCCGTGGCGCGTTCATGTTCGCGTTGCCGCCGCCCTCCGGACCGTGACAGCTGGCACACACGCCATACAGTTGGGCGCCCCGCTGCGGATCGGCGTGATCGTCGTCCTGAGTGTCAGCAAAGGTCGGCTGGCTGGCCAGCCAGCGGTCAAAGTCCTCGCGTGGCTCGATGACCACCTGACCGCGCATGGTGTGATGGGCCATGCCACACAGCTCCATGCACAGAATGTCGAAGCGCCCGTCCCGCGAGGGCTCGAACCACAGATAACTCACCATACCCGGCACCATGTCCATTTTGACGCGGAATTGGGGGACACCGAAGTTGTGCAGCACATCGCGGGAGCGCAGCAGGGCCTTGACCGGCTGATTGACCGGCAGGTGCAGTTCGTTGTTGAACACCAGCCGATCGTCCTGGCCGGCGGGATCGCCCGGATCCAGACCGAAAGGGTTCTGCTCACTCATGAAGTGCGGATGGGTGCGGCCCAACTGGCCGTCCTCACCGGGGAAGCGGAACGTCCAATGCCACTGTTGGCCGAGCACCTCAAAATGAGCGGCGTCCTCGGGAGGGTCCACAAATTTGGCCCAGACAAACAGCCCCGGGGCCAGCATGGCTGCCACGCCGACGCTGGTTATGACGGTCAGCCACAGCTCCAGTGGCTTGTTCTCGGGTTCGTAGTGCGCTTTGCGGTCCCTGCGGAATCGATGGCGGAATATGGCATAGGCCATGAACAGGTTGACCGCAATAAACACAAAACCGGTCACCCAGAAGGTGATTTCAACGGTGCTGTCGATATTGCCCCAGTTGGACGCCAGGGCGGTAAACCACCAGGGGCTGACGAAATGAAACAGCAGGGTGCCTGCAACCAGTAACACCAGAACGATTACCAGAACCATGGCGGTGCTCCGCTGCCTTTGTTATCGGTTGGGGCGGCAGACCGGCCGGGGCCGGGGGTCGCCCGACGGTGGCGACCCCTTCGTGGACCGCCGAAGGAAGAGAGTCGGCCTGTCAGGGCGCCCAGCGGATAAACTTGTGCCACTGTTTCTGGGCACCGACCACCCAGCCCGGCACCGACTCGCCCAGACCCATATCTTCGACATTGGGGTGATCGGCGATGATTTTCATCAGCCGCTTTTCCTGCCCCGGGTCCACATCCACAATCAGCAGGTGCCGTCCGGAGTTGATGGCGCGCTCAAATTTCAGGTACTGGTGGTTTGGTCTCTGAATGCCGATCAGACCGCCCTCCCAGGTACAGAAGCCCAGCAGGATGATCGACAGGAAAATCACCGGAATCCACAGGTAACCTTCGCTCAGCCCGACAATGTAGGCGACGACCAGGGGAATGGCCGCGGCAACCAGGCCAACCAGGAAACCGATTTTGCCCGAGTGAATCACATCCTTGCGCAACAACGATTCCACCTGATGGAGGTGATGGGACTCCAGACCAGCGTCGTTATTGCTCAGGATATGGATCTGTGGGCGGGCAATGCCCCGAGCTTCCAGGTCGCTCTCCAGGCGCTCAAGGTCATCCAGGTCCTCACTCAAGTAAAAATGGCGTCTCATGCGTGTCACCTATGGTTTGGGTGTGGATGCACTGGCTCCGGGGCTGACAGCTTGACGGCCTCAGATGAAGTATAGCAGCGGCGTTGGGGGGCTATTTCAGCGCCGTGGGGGCCAACTGGGGGGCTTGAATGATTGGGTATAAGGGGTTAGCGAGCTTACATCGTAAGCGTATAAAAGCCCCCGATTTTTGCGGTTTTTATGATGTGGCTTTGTTAGCCCGCCGGTGGTTATGAAAAGATCATCTAGCCGGGCCCTTCTCGGCGCAAGGCTAAAGTTTTCAGGGCCCTGGCCGCCAAATCCTGTGTTAAGAACGTTCTTTATAGATAACGGTGATAACCAGCCGAATTGATATAAGCGGCCGCTGAAAAATGGCTGGGAATACGCTATAGTTGGGCCACGAGTGTGACGTAGGCGGTTGTTTTTAGCGCTGATTCGTGTTCCCGGCGATCCGCCGATGCGTCGAGCTCAACAAGAATGAACTATCGGTACCCGCCAACCGCGTTTGGCGGCGCGTCAATTAAAGAATGCAGTAAGTTCGAGAGAGGAACGGTGAAACGCAGAGATCTACTGGTTGGCTTTGTATCCGGGGTTGGCTTTACCGCCGGCAACGCATACCTCTGGCAAATGGCGGAGAATAGCAGCCAGGCTCGTGAGACGTTGGCGGAAGACGGCTACGACCTGGACGGAGATCCCTTTGCCATTCCTGACGGCGAAGAGGGGATCGGCGCGCCGGTGTCCCCTCCGGCCTCCCGGGTTCGCGCGACGGTGGCC
Organism: Marinimicrobium sp. UBA4509; assembly: GCF_002388575.1. Taxonomy (NCBI): domain Bacteria; kingdom Pseudomonadati; phylum Pseudomonadota; class Gammaproteobacteria; order Cellvibrionales; family Cellvibrionaceae; genus Marinimicrobium; species Marinimicrobium sp. UBA4509. Next base: position 168,380 of record NZ_DGMV01000051.1, on the reverse strand, counting down.
GATGCGGTTGACCTGCCGTCGCTGGATGCCCTGACCGAAGAGCGCTCGATCCAGAGCAGTTCTCTGGTGGAGGCGGTCGAGCAGAACCTGGCCCAGGCAGACCGGGAGAGCTGTTGCAGTGGTCACAGTCACTCAGCCGACCATTCGGGCCAGGTCGCGGAAGGTGAGGCGCACGCCCGCGTGCTGGAAAAGGTCCGGAACTTCAATGGCGATTTCATTGACGATATCTTCCTGACCGAAACCGAAAAGCCGGTACTGCACTCGCTGTTTGTGCGCCTGAAGCGGGCCGAGCGCCTGGTGGGGCACGGCAACTACAACCTGCTGAGCTTCGATGAGCTGTTCAAGTACGGCAAACGGTTTTCGGAAGTGGGGGCCTTCACCCCGGCCGAATTCCAGATGATCGAGAAGCTGTTCTTCACTGAGGCCAAAAAATACGGGTTCTATGGCGAAAAGGTCACTACCGAGCTGACCGCCAAGATTCCACCGCGTGAAACCATCAAAATTCCTTATTCCGGCCACTATCTGCTGCGGGGCGATTCGGCGGCCTATTACGACAAACTGCGCCGGGATATCGGGGACAGTGTCATCCTGACTTCCGGGGTTCGTGGCAACGTCAAGCAGATGCACCTGTTTGTGGCCAAGTGCCTTGAGTCCAATTACAACCTGTCCAAGGCTTCGCGCTCACTGGCGCCACCGGGCCACAGCTACCACGGGATCGGTGACTTCGATGTGGGCCGCGTGGGCTGGGGGTACTCCAACTTTACCGACAAGTTTGCCGAAACCGACGAATTCAAGCGGATGCAGGACCTGGGCTACGTACAGATCCGCTACACCAAGGACAACCACTACGGGGTGCGTTTCGAGCCCTGGCATATCAAGGTGGTGTGACGGCGTCATTTACGCCGTTGCAGACAGCAAAAAGCCCCTGAACGCCTGGCGTCAGGGGCTTTTTCGTGGGGTGCGCGGTGTGCACCCCGGCAGCAAGCGCTGGGCGCTTAGTGCTCGTGACCTTCCGGGCCGTGCACGTGGCCGTGGGAGATCTCTTCTTCGGTGGCGTCACGCACATCGGTGACTTCCACGTCAAAGTTCAGGTCAACGCCGGCCAGCGGGTGGTTGGCATCGATAGTGACGGTGTCACCTTCAACGGCCGCTACGCGTACGATCTGGGTGCCCTGCTCGGTCTGGGCCTGAAACTCCATGCCCACTTCCACTTTCTCAACGCCGGTAAACATGTTGGCCGGCAGCTCCTGGATCAGGTTGTCGCTGCGCTCGCCGTAAGCTTCGGCGGCCGGTACCTGGGCGGTCAGTTTGTCACCCACGCTCTTGCCTTCCAGCTGCTTTTCCAGGCCGGGGATGATGTTGCCAGCGCCGTGCAGGTAAACCAGCGGACCACGCTCGTCATTGGACTGGTCCAGCTGCTTGCCTTCACTGTCGGTCAGGGTGTAGTGAAAGCTGACGACGCTGTTGTTGGAAATGCTCATAAATTAACCTATTGGTTGCGGGTGAATGAAAACGCGTTAAACGTTGATGGGGACGGTGGCGGCAGAATACAACCGCCGGACGCCCAAAAATGTTCGAAGATTCAGAAGGATTCGATGTTTTTGCCGTTAACTCGGGCTTTATCGATGTCAATCGTGTGTGAATCACCGTCTTCCTGCTGCTCCAGACGCACCAGCAAATAGTCCCATTTGGGCGCCAGCCAGGCGTAGGTGACCCGATCGTCATCGTCGCGGCTGCGCATGACTTTGACGGTATCCACCTCACCCATGGGGGTATCCAGTCGCTCTTCGGCGACAATTTCAAACCGGTATTCCTTCATCTGGCCGCCATCGGCAATGGCGTACTTCAGGTTGTTTCGGCCCTCGATCAGGTCTTTCTGGAGCTGAATCTGGTAGCTCAGCTTGTCCTGGACACGCTTGCGGATATCCATGGCCCAGCTTTTACCCTGGACATCATTGATCACCCGCTCCTTGTCCCAGTTGAAGGTCAGCTCGGCATCCCGGTCGCGGCCCAGACCGCGGCGCTTGTAGAAGTATTTGCGGGGCTGAACCACGCCGTCTACCCAGTCAAACTGGGAGATTTCCTCAATATTGCCGATCCAGGAGTCCGCCTCGAAGCGCAGCTGCTGGCCGCCATCTTCGAGGTCCGTCAGCTTGTGGGTAACGGTGACCTTGATGCCGAAAATACGGGTGGAGTACTCGTTTTCAAAGCTTTTGGGCATTTCCGCACTGACGCTCGCGGCGAGCAGGGCGGTCAAGCCGACGGTGGCTAGGGTGCGCAGCAATACGTGCTTGAGGGGCATAAAAGGCTCCTGTACGTCCTGTTTAAGACTGGGTTGTGTCCATTAGATACCCATTTGGCCCTAAAGGTTCGTTATTCAATAACGCCCGGCCGGATTCCATGCGCAATCGCCCCTCGGCAAACCACTGCACCGCCAGGGGGTAAATGACGTGTTCCTGGCTCTGAACCCGCGCCGCGAGTGACTCGGCGTCGTCGCCCGGGAGCACCGGCACGCGCGCCTGGACGGCGGGTGGGCCGCCATCGAGCTCGGCGGTCACAAAGTGCACCGTGACCCCGTGTTCGCTCTCACCGGCATCCAGCGCTCGTTGGTGGGTGTGCAGGCCCTGGTACTTGGGCAGCAGTGAGGGGTGGATGTTGAGCATCCGACCTTCATAGTGGCGGGTAAAGGTGGGCGTCAAAATACGCATGAAGCCGGCCAGAACCACCAGTTCCGGTCGGTAGTGGTCAATGCATTCCTGTAACGCGGTGTCAAAGGCTTCGCGGGAGTCGTACCGGGTATGATCAAGTACTTTGGCGGGAATGCCCGCATGTTCGGCCCTCAGCAGCCCGCGCACGGCGGGCCGGTTGCTGATGACCGCGACAATATCGATCGGCAGTTGGCCGCGCCGCTGGCCGTCAATCAGGGCTTGCAGGTTCGAGCCGCTGCCGCTGATCAGCACCACGACCCGGGTCGGTTGGGCTGAACTCAAGCGTCGCTCCCCTCTAACGAGGTCAACTCAACGCGGGCTTCGCCCTCCTGCGCCTCGGCAATCTGTCCGACCACAAAGGCGTCTTCGCCGGCGGCTTTGAGCAAGGCCAGGGCGTCGGCTTCCTGGGCCTTCGGCAGGGCAATCACCATGCCCACGCCGCAGTTGAAGGTGCGGTACATTTCCCGGGGCGCCACGCCGCCGGCCTGCTGCAACCAGCGGAAAACCGCGGGCAACTGCCAGCTCTGGGTGTCGATCACCGCCTTGCTGTTGGCGGGCAGTACCCGGGGGATGTTCTCCAGCAGGCCGCCACCGGTAATGTGGGAGAGGGCGTGGACATCCAGTTCGCGGATCAGTTTGAGCAGCGATTTGACATAAATGCGGGTGGGCGCCATCAGGGCTTCGCTGAGCGGCTGACCTTCGCAGTCCTGAGTCAGGTCGGCGTCGCTCACTTCAATGATTTTGCGAATCAGGGAGTAGCCGTTGGAGTGCGGTCCGCTGGAGGCCAGACCAATCAGGGTGTCACCGGCGGCCACTTTGGAGCCATCGATGATTTCCGACTTCTCCACCACGCCGACGCAAAAGCCCGCCAGGTCATAGTCGTCGCCTTCGTACATGCCCGGCATTTCCGCCGTCTCGCCCCCGACCAGAGCGCAGCCGGCCTGTTCACAGCCGGCACCAATACCGGTGACCACATCCGCCGCCACATCCACGTTCAGCTTGCCCGTGGCGTAGTAGTCCAGGAAAAACAGCGGTTCCGCCCCCGCCACCACCAGGTCGTTCACACACATGGCGACCAGATCGATGCCAATAGTGTCGTGGCGCTGGAGGTTCATGGCCAGGCGCAGCTTGGTGCCCACCCCGTCGGTTCCGGATACCAGCACCGGCTCGCGGTAGCCTTTGGGCAGCTCGCACAGGGCGCCAAAGCCACCCAGCCCGCCCATGACCTCGGGGCGGCTGGTGCGTTTGGCTACACCTTTAATGCGGTCTACCAGGGCTTCACCCGCGTCGATATCGACGCCGGCATCTTTGTAACTCAGTGACGGTTGCGTGTGTTTTTCAGTCATGAATGGGCTGTGCTCTTGATGTGCTGTCGGGACGACGGCAGCGTGCTGCCGCGCTGGACGGGAAGTTTCCGAATCGATGGGCGCGTATTCTATCAGTTTATGGTCGAAATGCGAGCGAGTGCCGGTTTCCGAACCCACGGGAACCTTTCGCCATTTTGACAGCCTGCTACAATGCGGGCTTTTACCCGCCAACCCGAGCGACAGCTGTAACCCGACAACGAGTAGACAGAGGCGAAATCTTGAGGCGATTATTGGCAGTTTGGCAGATAGGACTCCGGGCACTGGTCATCGGCCTGACGCTCGGCGGGTTTGCAGTTCCGACCCAGGCGGAGCAGGTTGTGGACCTGTACAGCGCGGATGTGTTGGTGGCCTCCCAGTCCGCCTCCGAGCGCCGCCGCGGGGCGCGGGACGGGCTGGAGCAACTGATGGTGAGGGTCTCCGGTGACCCCGGGGCCAGTGATCATCCCGCCGTGCGGGAGGCGCTGTCCCGGGCCGAGGACTTCATCTATGAGTTCAACTACGTTTCTACCGATGAGACTCTGGAAGTCAACGGCGAGGAGCGTCCGGCCAGCCGCCTGATGATGAAATTCTCGGCGCCGGAAGTGGAGCGGCTGTTGCGCTCGGCGAGCCTGTCCCTCTGGCCCGCCAACCGGCCGGCCGTGCTGGTCTGGATGGTGCGTCGCGACAGCGATGGCTTACAACGGGTGTCCGACTCAGAAGAACGCGACTGGCTCAGGGCGCGCGCCGAAACTCGAGGCTTGCCGCTGGTCATGCCCCTGGATGACCTGGAAGACCGTCTGGCGGTGTCCGCTCGTGAACTCTGGTCTCTGGATGAGGAAACCATTCGCAAAGCATCGCAGCGTTACGACGCAGAGGCGATTCTGGTGGGCCGCTACAGCGAAACCTCCGCCGGACAGTGGCGCTCCGACTGGCAGTTGTATCACGACCTGGGCAACCCCACCTTCTACCTTCGAAATGACTCGGTGAACGGGCTGCTGGCGGAGGCGATTGACGAAACCGCCAATCACTTTGCCGGGCTCTATGCCATTGTACCCCGGGAAGAGGGGCCGGATGCAGTGTTGATGGAAGTCGGCGGCATCGACGGTTTTGGCGATTACAAGGCGGTCGAGCGCTACCTGGAAGACCTGGCGTTGGTGCGTCGTGCCGAGCTGGTATCGCTTCGCCCGGGCGTGTTGACCCTGCGGTTGGTGACCGAGGGCGAACAGGCGCGACTGCTGGGCACGCTGGAACGCGACGGCCGGCTTGTGCCATCCGCCGACAGCAATCGGGTCAGCCTGACCGGCAGCCGCTTCATGCCCGAGGGGACCCAGGCCAACCCGCTGGTTTATACCTGGCAATAACCGCCGTCCCGGCACCAACAAAAGAGAATCAAACAAGGCCATGCCCACGCCTCAACAGCTTTCACTGAGCGTCAGTCTTAACGACGACGCCACCTTTGATAACTTCTACGCCCCGGAAGGGGCGACCAACGCCCGCACCCTGGCGTTGCTGAAAGCGCAGGCAGGCGGCCAGGGGGAGCCTTTCATCTATCTCTGGGGGCAGCCGGGCGTCGGGCTCACCCACCTGCTGCAGGCGGCGGGGCACGAAGCGCAAGACGCGGGCCTGAGCATTCAGTACCTCCCGCTACGGGAGCTGGTGGGTTTTGCGCCCCACGAGTTGCTGGAAGGGCTGGAGTACCTGGATCTGGTCTGTCTCGACGGGCTGGAAGTGATTGCCGGCAAGCCCGACTGGGAAGAGGCCCTGTTTCATCTATTTAACCGCCTACGCGATGCCCAAAAGCATCTGCTGGTGGCCGCCGTGCAAGGGCCCCAGGAGCTCCCCGTGGCGCTGCCGGACCTGCGCTCGCGCCTGCAGTGGGGCGTTACCTGCCAGGTGCAGGCGTTGAGCGATGAAGACAAGCAGAACGCCCTCCGCCATCGGGCCCGGGCCCGGGGGCTGGAGCTGAGCGAGGACGTGGCTCACTATATTCTGCAGCGGGTGCCCCGGGACATGAACGAGCTGTTCTGTTACCTGCAGCGGCTGGATCATGCCTCGCTGGCCGAGCAGCGCAAACTGACCATCCCCTTCGTAAAGAAAGTGTTAAACCTCTGAGTCGATCCTGACGGGCGAAATGGAATAGGGTATTCTTACCGGGCTAACAGTCCTTGGAACCATAACAGGCTGAGCGGTCTGTCCGGGGCTGTGGCATCGGTCGATATCCAAAACCATAACCAATAAAAGCCCATGAGGTGTTTCCATGTCCCACACTGTCTATCGCATGCTGGCGCTATCGGCGCTGGTCAGTACCTTGATCGCCTGTCAGTCAGATCCCGCACAAACAGATACTCCAACTGAGCCGGACGCGTCGTCAGCCATTCAGGTCAATCAGCTTGGTTTCTACCCGCGCGCCGCGAAAGTGGCCGCCGTACCGGCCGGAGCTGCCGTGGATTTTGCGCTGGTGAATACCGCCAACGGGCAGGTGGTTTACCAGAGTGAGCTGGGGGAGGCGAAAGTCTGGCCGGTCTCCGGCGAGACGGTTCAGCTGGCCGACTTCTCTGACGTTGAGGCGCCCGGCCGCTATGTGGTGCGGGTCGAAGGCCTGGCCGATTCGGCCCCGCTGGAAATCCGCGATGCGGTATACGGCGAGCTGAATGATGCCGTCATCAAAGCCTATTACTTTAACCGTGCCAGCACGGAGCTTCTCGCCGAGCACGCCGGAGACTATGCGCGCCCCATGGGCCACCCCGACGACAGTGTCGCCATTCACAGCTCGGCAGCCTCTGAAGCGCGCCCGGAAGGCACCGAGCTGAGCAGCCCCAAAGGCTGGTACGACGCGGGCGACTACAACAAGTACATCGTCAACTCGGGCATCAGCACCTATACCCTGTTGGCCGCCTATGAGCACTTCCCGGCGTTCTATCGCGATCGTGACCTGAATATCCCGGAAAGTGGCAACGCCGTCCCCGATCTGCTGGATGAGTCCATGTGGAACCTGAGCTGGATGCTCACCATGCAGGATCCGCACGACGGCGGTGTGTACCACAAGCTGACCACCCTGAACTTCTCTGGTGCAGTAATGCCTCACGAGGCCACCGAGCCCCGCTATATGGTTCAGAAAGGCACGGCGGCGGCGCTCAACTTTGCCGCCACCATGGCGGTGGCCAGCCGCGTATACGCCGACTACGAGGCCGAATACCCGGGCTTCTCCGAGCAGGCACTCTCGGCGGCGAAGGCCGCCTGGGATTGGGCCAAAGCCAACCCCGATGTCATCTATCGCAATCCGGAGGATGTACGTACCGGCGAGTACGGCGATGATGAATTCTCGGACGAGTTTGTCTGGGCCGCGGTAGAGCTGGCCCTGACCACCGGTGATCAGCGTTACTGGGACGAGGTCGAATTGGCCGAGGCCGCCATTGAGGTGCCGAACTGGGCCGATGCCGTCGGTCAACCCTGGATGTCCATGGCGCACCACCTGGAACAGGTTCCCGAGGCGCTGCAGGCGCCGGTAAAGGACAAGGTGGCGGGTTTGGCGCAGCACCTGCGCGATGAGTGGCGGGCATCGGCCTCCGGGGTTCCCATGCGCGCACAGGACTTCGTCTGGGGCAGCAACGGCGTGGCCATGAATATGGCGATGATGATGTTGACTGCCCACCAGTTGAGCGACAATCCCGAAAATCTGCAGGTGGCGCAGTCCCTGATGGATTATGTTCTGGGGCGCAATCCCACCGGCTATTCCTACGTGACCGGTTTTGGTACGCGCACGCCGCTACACATTCATCATCGTCCCTCCGAGGCCGATACTGTTGTTGCGCCGGTTCCGGGCTTCCTGGCCGGTGGCCCTCACAGCGGCCAGCAGGACGCCGGTGACTGTCCGGTCGCTTATCCGTCGGACAAGCCCGCCAAATCCTATCTGGATCACTGGTGCAGCTATGCGTCCAACGAAATCACCATCAACTGGAACGCACCGCTGGTCTATGTTTCCGGCGCATTGGAGGTGTTGAGTGAGCGCCAGTAGCGGCTTGTTGGGTGGCAGGCCCTGTGGGCTTTCCGTATAATGTCACCCAACAACGCATTCGAATAAAAACCCACCTTGATCCCCAGGCGATTATCACGCCCAGGGGGCGGTGGGTTTTTTTATGGCTGCGCGATTGACCGACAGACGTAACCGGAGATGTTTATGCGCCGTTTATTGCAGTTTTGCTGGGTTCAACACCGGGTCATTACCCGAGGCAAATTGATCGGTGGAATGAATATCGAAGGACGGCGCAGTGACAGCTTCTGGTTCTGACACAGTGACCGCTCCCTCACAACACAAACCCCGCACAACGCGGGGTCTGCTGTTTTTGCGGGCCCACAATGCTAGTCTTCGCACTACTTTTATCACTTCTTGGATAACACAGGATTCGATTTTCACTATGTTTCAGCGCTCACTGAAAAAGGGCTTGTGGGTCAGTGCGGTACTGCTCACCAGCGCCTTGGCAGCCCTGGTCCGGGCCGATGATTATGCCGCGGTGACCCCCGACGGTCGCGGGGCCGTCGCCACCGTTCAGCCGAGAGCCACCGAGGCGGCCATGAAGGCCTACGCCGAGGGCGGCAACGCGATTGACGCCGCCGTGGCCGCCGCCTTGACTCTGGGGGTGGTGGACGGCCACAACTCCGGCATCGGTGGAGGAATTTTTGCCGTGGTGCACTGGGCCGACGGTCGGGTGGAGGCCATCGACGGCCGGGAAATGGCCCCGGGTAAAGCCCATCGCACTATGTACGTGCGCGATGGCGACTATCGGCCCGAGCTGAGCAAAAAAGGCCCTCTCGCGGTGGGGATTCCCGGCGCCGTGGCCGCTTACGATTACATGATGAAAAAAGGCGGTAAGGCCCGCTTTGCCACGCACCTGGAGGCGGCCGCGACCCTCGCTGACGAGGGTTTCGCCATCGATGGCATTTTTGCCCGCCGCCTGGCGCGTCACACGGAGGACCTTCTGGAGTACCCCGGCTCGGCCGCCATTTTCCTGACCCCCGAAGGTAAGCCCTGGCCGGTGGGGCACCGCATCCGCCAACCCGATCTGGCCCGCACCTATCGTGCGATTGCCAGCGAGGGCCCCGAGTACTTTTACGGCGGTGGCTTTGCCAAAGCCGTCGGCGACTGGATGGCCGAGCACGGTGGCATCGTGACTCGGGAGGACTTTGCGAACTACGAGCTGCTACGCCGCAAGCCGGTGGTCAGCGACTATCGCGGTTACCGGATTTACGGCTTCCCGCCGCCCAGTTCCGGCGGTGTGCATGTGGCCCAGATGCTCAATATTCTCGAAGGGTTTGATGTCGATGCGCTCTCAGAAGCGGACCGCTACCACCTGCTGGCGGAAGTCATGCGCCTGGCCTTTGCCGACCGCGCCTATTGGCTGGGCGACCCGGCGTTTGCGTCTGTGCCCAAAGGCCTGATCAGTGAACGCTATGCGGACAAACTGCGGGAGCGGCTGTCATTGAAATCAGTGGCCGAGGTGACGGGCCACAGCACGCCCCCCAAATCCCGGGAGGAGCTGTTCGGCAAACACACCACCCATATCGCCACGGCGGATCAGGATGGCAACTGGGTGGCCATTACCGCCACAGTGAATACCAACTTCGGCTCCAAGGTGGTGGTGCCGGGCACCGGGGTGATTCTGAACAATCAGATGGATGACTTCTCGGCCCAGCCCGGCGAACCCAATGCCTATGGTCTGTTGGGGGCGGAAGCCAACAGTATTGCCCCGGGCAAGCGGCCGCTGTCCAGCATGAGCCCCACGGTGGTGACCCGCGATGGCAAGCCGGTACTGACACTGGGAGCGGCGGGTGGCCCCACCATTATTACCCAGGTGGTGCAGGCGCTGGTGAATCACATCGATCTGGGCATGCCGCTGGAGGATGCGCTGGTGATGGACCGCATCCACCACCAGTGGCGGCCCAATCAGTTGTTCGTGGAGAAAACCCTGATTACTCCGCTGCGCACCGCGCTGGAAGAAAAAGGGCATGAATTGCGTCGACTGGGCGATTATGGCTCCACCCAGGCCATTGGCCTGGATGAACAGGGGCGCTTTATCAGCGTGGCCGAGCCCCGTCTGGAAGAGCGCAATAAAGTCGAGTAAGCCGCTGGCTCAGGCCGCCTGGCGAAAGGCGGCCTCAAAGCGCGCCGGCTCCCGCTCGCGTTTGATCTGTTCAAAAAACGTGGCCGCCTCCGGGTACTGGCGCTGCAAGTACATCAACCACTGCTTGATGCGATTGCCGCAGTACTTGGAGGCGTTTTTGGTACCCCAGTGAGGCTGGCTCATCCGGTAATACCGGTGCAGCATCTGGCAGACCTCGCGCCAGGGCATGGGGGTGTACTCTTCCCCCGCCACCTGCGCCTTGATGGCCCGCGCCAGGTCCGGCCGCGCCAGTAATCCCCGCCCGAGCATAAACCGGTCGCAGCCGGTCACCGCACGGCAGCGCTCAAAATCCTCCGGGTTCCAGATTTCCCCATTGGCGATCACCGGCATTGCCACCGCCTCCCGAATTCGCGCAATGTACTCCCAGTAGGCCGGCGGTCGGTAGCCGTCGCGCTTGGTACGCGCATGCACGGTCAGCTCGTTGGCCCCCGCCTCGTAAACCGCCAGGGCGTTATCGAGATAGCGGCTGGCATCGTCAAAACCGAGCCGGATTTTGGCGCTGACCGGCACGGTGTCGGGCAGCGCGTTGCGCACCGCGGCCACAATGGCGTGCACCCGCTCCGGTTCGCGCAGCAGGCAGGCTCCGCCGTCACTTTTGTTCACGGTTTTGGCCGGGCAACCGAAATTCAGATCAATGGCCGTAGCGCCAGCGGCCACCGCGCGCTGGGCATTGCGGGCCACCGGCTCTGGCTGCCCGCCCAATAGCTGAACCTTCACCGGGGTGCCGCTGGGGGTCAGGCAGTGTTGCTCGATCTCCGGGGCGTAGCGCAGGAACACCCGCCGGGGCAGGCTGCTGTCGGTCACCCGGATAAACTCGGTGACACAGCCATCCAGCCCGCCCAGCGCGCTGAGCAGGTCCCGAACCTGATAATCGACGACGCCCTCCATCGGGGCGAGAAACAATTGCATGACTGGGCCGAACTCCCGGTGTGGAAAAGGCGGCCATTTTAACGGCATCTGGTTGCCATTGCAGGCCCAATCCCGGCTCAATTGCAGCCAGAAGTTGTAAGTTTATGAAAGATAAGAGAAAATGGCCGGCCGTTTTGCGCTTGGCAAAAGCTCCTCGAGCCACTACCAAGGGCAAAAAATGTGACGCAGTTGCCACATTTTGGGAATCAAGCTACATTGGCGCGCCTCGCTCCACCGGACCGAGGTGGCCCCGCGCGGATACGTTCCGCTGTAGCCAATGACTTATCGTACACAGGGTGCCCGATATGAGTGACACACTGATGCAACAAGGCGTAGACCTGATGCTGTATGGCATGGGGTCCGTCGTGGTGTTTTTGACGCTGCTGGTGATTGCCATGGTGCTTATGAGTGGCAGCATCAACCGTTGGTTCCCCGAGTCCCAAGCGCCTCTGGAGCCCCGCAGCCGCAAACCCTCCAGCGCCGCCCGCCCCGCCGCGGGCAAGGTCGATGACAAAACCCTGGCCGCAATCAAGGCCGCCATTGAGCAACATCGCGCCCGTCGCCGATAGCCGATGGTTCCGCGAACGCTAACTGTGAGAAAGGTACAACGCCATGAGCGATGCTAAAAAGCCGTTGGGCATTACGGAGCTGGTACTGCGGGATGCCCATCAGTCCCTGCTGGCCACCCGGATGCGCCTCGACGACATGCTGCCCATTGCCGAGAAACTGGATCAAGTGGGTTTCTGGTCTCTGGAAACCTGGGGTGGAGCGACTTTCGACGCCTGTATCCGCTACCTGGGCGAAGACCCCTGGGAGCGCATTCGCGAGCTCAAAAAGGCCATGCCCAAAACCCGCATGCAGATGTTGCTGCGCGGGCAGAACATTCTCGGCTATCGCCACTACGCCGATGACGTAGTGGACAAGTTTGTCGAGCGCGCCGCCACCAATGGCGTGGACGTGTTCCGCGTGTTCGATGCCATGAACGACATGCGCAACATCGAAACCGCCATGAAAGCGGTCAAGAAGCAGGGCAAGCACGCTCAGGGCACCATCTCCTACACCATCAGCCCGGTGCACGACATCGAGTTGTGGGTGGATCTGGCCAAGCGCATTGAAGACATGGGCGCTGACTCCATTGCCATCAAAGACATGGCCGGCCTGCTCAAGCCCTATGTGGGGTACGAGCTGGTGACCCGCCTGAAAGAAAGCTGTTCCATCCCGATTCACATGCAGAGCCACGCCACCACCGGCCTGGCCCACGCCACCAACCTCAAGTGCGTGGAGGCGGGCATCGACAATATCGATACCGCCATTTCCTCCATGTCCATGACCTACGGTCACAGCCCCACCGAGACCATGGTGTCGATCCTGGAAGGCACCGATCGGGATACCGGGCTGAACCTGGAACTGCTCGAAGAAATCGCCTCCTACTTCCGCGACGTGCGCCGCAAATACGCCAAGTTCGAAGGCTCTCTCAAGGGCGTCGACTCGCGCATCCTGATTGCTCAGGTGCCCGGCGGCATGCTGACCAACATGGAAAATCAGCTGCGTGAGCAGAACGCGGAAGACAAATTCGACGCGGTGCTGGAAGAAATTCCCCGCGTGCGCAAGGACCTCGGCTACATCCCGCTGGTGACCCCGACCTCACAGATTGTCGGCACCCAGGCGGTGATGAACGTGCTCACCGGTGAGCGCTACAAAACCATCACCAAAGAAACCGAAGGTGTGCTCAAAGGCGAGTACGGCGCTACGCCGGCGGACGTCAACAAAGAGCTGCAACAGCGCGTCCTCGACGGTGGTGAGCCGATCACCTGTCGCCCGGCGGATAAGCTGGAGCCGGAAATGGATCGCCTGGCCAAAGAGCTTGAAGAAGTGGCCAAAGAAAAAGGCATCAGCCTCACCGAGGGCGAAGGCCGCATTGACGATGTGCTCACTTATGCCCTGTTCCCTCAGGTTGGTCTGAAATTCCTGGAGAACCGTGGCAAACCCGACGCCTTTGAACCGGCACCGACCGGTAAAGAGGGCAGTGCGGTGACCACCGACAGTGGTGAAGAGGTGTACACCGTCGACGTGGAAGGCCAGAAATACACTGTGACCGTCAGCGACGGTGGTGATGTGACAGGCCTGGCCCCGGTGGGCGGCAGTGCCTCCAGCGGTGGTGCAGAAGCCGCACCCGCCGGCGAAGGTGAGCCGGTTCCCGCTCCGCTGGGCGGCAACATCGTGAAACTCATGGTCAAGCCCGGTGACCAGGTGGAAGAGGGCGATACCCTGCTGATTCTGGAAGCCATGAAAATGGAATCCGAAGTGGCCGCGCCCCGTGCCGGTACCGTGACCAGCGTGCATGTGCAGGCCGGAGACGCGGTGACATCCGGCGATCCGCTTCTGGATCTGGCGTAATCGCGAACCGCCTGGACCACTACTTCCAGCAACACTGTTGAGAACGTTTTATGCAGAATTTTATTCGATTGTGGCAGGAATCGGGCATCAACCAGATGGAGTGGGGCACCTTCACCATGATTCTGGTGGGGCTTTTGCTGCTGTTCCTGGCCATCCGCAAAGGATTTGAGCCGCTGCTGCTGGTGCCGATCGGCTTTGGCTGCATCATGGCCAACATCCCCGGTGCGGGGCTCGCCATGTCCGCGACCCAGCAGGCCATTGATGTGGGCGGCGTGAAAGTGCTCGCGGATCTTGCCGAAGTCTTCGGCGTTGCCGCCAGCACTTCGGCGGAAGAGCTGATGGCGCTGTACAAAACCGCTTCGGCCTCTGAGCTGGCGGCCGCACACAAGGTGGCCTTGGACTACGGCTACACCAATGGCATGATCTACAACTTCTATCAAGTGGCTATCGGTTCCGGCGTTGCGCCGCTGGTCATTTTCATGGGTGTGGGTGCCATGACCGATTTCGGTCCGTTGCTCGCCAATCCGAAAACCCTGTTTCTCGGCGCGGCCGCCCAGTTCGGTATTTTTGCGACCGTAATGGGGGCGGTTGGCCTGTCTGTTACAGGCCTGATGGACTTCTCCATTGCCGATGCCGCTGCCATCGGGATCATCGGTGGTGCGGACGGTCCGACCGCCATCTACGTGTCCAGCATTCTGGCGCCAGACCTGCTGGGTGCCATCGCCGTTGCGGCCTACTCTTATATGGCGCTTGTGCCCCTGATCCAGCCGCCGATCATGCGCGCGCTGACCACCGAGTCCGAGCGGCAGATCAAAATGGAACAACTGCGTCCGGTCAGCCGCCTGGAAAAGATTGCCTTCCCGGTGATTCTGCTGATTCTTGTGGCGCTGTTCCTGCCCTCGGCCGCACCGCTGCTGGGTATGTTCTGCTTCGGTAACCTGATGCGCGAATGTGGCGTGGTGGAGCGTCTGAGCGATACCGCCCAGAATGCCCTGATCAACATCACCACCATTTTCCTGGGCCTGGCCGTGGGCTCCAAACTGGCCGCTTCCGCCTTCCTGGATACCAAAACGCTGGGCATCCTGCTGCTGGGTATCGTTGCCTTTGCCATTGGTACGGCAATGGGGGTTCTGGTGGCCAAGTTCATGAACCTGTTTGTCCGCCACAAGATCAACCCGCTGATCGGTTCCGCCGGTGTATCCGCCGTGCCCATGGCTGCGCGGGTGTCCAACAAAATCGGGCTCGAGTCCGATCCTCACAACTACCTGCTCATGCACGCCATGGGGCCGAACGTCGCCGGGGTGATCGGTTCCGCCGTGGCCGCGGGCGTTATGATCTCCATCGTGTCATCCATGTAAAACCCTTTTGCCGGGCGCCCGACGCGCCCGGCAAAATCCCCCTCCCGCTTTGTCTTTTCCGGTTCGCTGCATCAAAAGCATTGACCCTTCGATAAAAAGCACCTACTATTTTTGGTAAGCGCTGATTCACCAGTGCGTTTGTCACCCACCTGCCAAGAGGAGGAGCCTGCCAACAGAACATGTCGGGGCGCCTCTGTCACCCCGAAAATCGCGTTACCTTTTGAGTCTTACAGGGCCGGGGCCTTGGCCATCCGTAGCGTTGCCAGCCCGAGTTGTCCCTGTTCACCTGGAACCTGATGGGGATTTATCCATGGCGAAACGATCTCACGCGAAGCGCAAAAGACATCAGAACCACGCCGCTGAAGAGCGGTTCCACCAAGACGACCGCGGCCGACACCGGGCACCCCCCAACGGCAACATCGTCGAAATCAATGCCTCCCGACAACTGCAGACCGCTTACGCTCCACCCCGCGCCAACAAACCCCTCACCGCCTACACCACCGCCCAGCAAGACTACATCGACGCTATCCAGCGCTACCATCTGACCTTCGGTATCGGCCCTGCCGGTACGGGCAAGAGCTACTGCGCCGGTGCCATTGCCGCCGAAGCGCTGGAGTCCGGGCGAATTGAGCGGATCATCCTCACGCGGCCCGCCGTGGAAGCGGGGGAACAACTGGGCTTCCTGCCCGGCGCCCTGGATGAAAAGTTCTCGGTTTACATCGACGCGTTTCGTGAAATCCTCGCCGAACGACTCGGCGCCGGTACCGTAGACTACTGCCTGCGCCACGGTCGAATCGTCGCCGCGCCCCTGGCGTTTATGCGCGGTAAAACCTTCAACAACCGGACCTTCGTCATTCTCGATGAAGCCCAGAACACCTCACCCGCACAGATGAAGATGTTCCTGACCCGCATCGGCGAAGGCTGTAAAGTGGTCATCAACGGGGATATCGAACAAAGCGATATTCGCGGACACAACGGCCTGGCGGATGCCGTGAACCGGCTCGGCGATCTACCCAATGTGTATATCCACCAATTCGAACGAGCCGACATTGTGCGCAGCGGGCTGGTCCGGGATATTATGGACCGATACGAACTCACCTGATCCCCATCGTCTTCCGGCGCCTTCGGGCGCCGGGTTTTCTGATGCCCCTCTAGCCGAAAACTCGAAGTAATTCCCAAGACTATTTGTTGATCAAAAAATGATCGACTTATACAGTATATTGGCGAGTACTCTGAAAATTGGCGTTCGCCACGTCTTTACAGTGCACGCTTTCTCACCGACGAAAATAAAAAAAACAAATTAAATCAATGAGTTACTGATATTAAGTCGGTAGATAACAGGCGACACCGGGGACAAAACCGAGCCGGCACGCTTTCCGTCTGGCCGATCTGTGCTAAAGTTTCAGACAATTCACTAATATCAATGAGTTAGCGGCTTTGACCGGGAAGCGTGCTGGCTCAATGTTAAAATGTTAGCGAAATATGAAAGAACTTGTTGCTCTTCACAAACATTGGTGTACGGCCGATTCTGTCAAAGTGGTCGTTGGCCCTCCTGTGGCTACGGGCTTACCAGATGGCTGTCCGGAAGAGCTAGTAGCTCAAGCCGAAATGCATTCAGCATTCCTAAGGATCGCCACTTGGTACTCTTTGCTTTATGTGGTGGTTGAGGGCTACAGAGAGTTGAAAATTGAAGATTCACAGATAGATGAACTTCTTTCTAATGATCAAATGGTCAATGGGTTGAGGCGATTTCGAAACGCTATTTTTCACTATCAAGATGATCCGCTGGGGCCAAAGCTCATGACATTCTTAGAGATGGCGGAAAGTGAGGTGTGGGCAGGACGGTTACATCGGGCTTTCAAGTCGTACTTCGAACGCGCTTTGCGTATCAAAGAGATTATAGAATCAGTAAATGAAACGGGCGAACGCTAACAAAGGTAATCACCGGAAGTATTTTTGTTCCGGCGCTGCCTTCTCAAAAATACTCCGGTGTTACCGGCGTTAACCTCACAAAGGGATGAGTGTTTTGAAGTTAAAACTAAACCCAATACGAATTGAGCCAAGCGATCCTTTCAAATATGATCTTTTGGGTAGAAAGGAAGAAATAGTTAATCTGTCCTTACTAGTATCAAACGTAAACTCCCCAGCCGTGATAGCAATTGATTCGCGATGGGGGACGGGGAAGACAACTTTTATTCGACTGTGGGAGAACCACCTTAAGGAGGATACTTGTCCTTCTCTATACTTCAATGCTTGGGAGACCGATTTTTCGGATGATCCACTGGTCTCTTTCTTAGGTGAGATGAATGAGGGGCTAAAGGCTCTCATTGGTGCCAATGAAAAAGCAAACGAGGCATGGGAGAAAACCAAAGCTGCCGGAAAACAAATTGCAAAACGAGGAGTTCCCGCATTGGTTCGAATTGGCACTGCGGGAATAGTTGATGCTGATAAATTAATTGAAGATGAGATGATGAAAGCAGCCGGGTCATTGGCTGGTGATGCACTCGACAACTACCTACAACAAAAACAAGCAATATACGAGTTCCATGCCGCCTTGACTAACTTTATTGAGAAATCATCCGATGGTAAGCCGCTCGTAATATTTGTCGATGAACTGGATCGATGTAGGCCAAACTATGCAATTGAGTTGCTGGAAAGAATCAAGCATTTGTTCAACACAGAAGGTTTGATCTTTGTGTTAGCACTCGACAAAGAGCAGCTAGGTCATTCGATTGAAGCCGTCTATGGAAGCGGAATCGATTCAGTTGGATACCTTCGCCGTTTCATTGATTTTGAGTATCAACTGAAAGAGCCTGACAAGGCTAGCTATATTGATTCGCTGTTTTCTGCGCTACAACTAGACAAATTTTTTCAACCAAGGAAGAAATACGGGGAGCTACGGCACGACGAAGACCATCTAAAAAATGTATTTTCAATGCTAGCAACTAACCTTCGACTGTCATTGAGAGAAATCGAACAATTCCTTGCAAGTATCAATATTGCAATTAGAACCGCTAAGGAAACCGAATATCTTTTCCCTGCATTGTTGGTTTTCTTGCTCATTTCAAAGCATTTCAAGTCAGACGCATATCAGCAATATGTCTCAGGAGAGGGGGGTGAGTTGGAGCTAATCAATTACCTTTATGAAGTCGTGCCAGAGAGAAATAGGGGTGAGAGTTTTGAATGCGCGTTAGTCGAAGGTCTTCTAATAGCCGCTAAGAGCGATCAATTTAAAAATGCCGAATCGCCGATAATTCTGAGACACAAAGAAATACTTCATAATGACGAACTGGGATACAATGAAAGACAATACTCTGAGACAGTTTTAAATGTTGTTAACAGGCCGGCAGGGGTGGGTCATGGTGTAAACCTAGACCGACTCAAAGACCGTATCGATTGGCTTTGTAGATTCGAATTTTCCGATGTTGAAGGCTAACAAAGCGCTGCTGTTGGAAGAAAATTCTGCAGAGCGCGGCGTTATGAGGGCTAGTTTGTGACGGTAACTCCCCACCTGTTCGGAAAGGCAGGTGATGTTTATCCCAAAATTCTGAGGGATATTGTCAGCGAAGCTGCTGGAGTCTCATACTTCTTTATGGATATAGAGCAGTATAAGGCTCTCCCGCTAAGCCAGAGGAATAAGATCTATTGGGAAGAAGTTCTATATCGGGTTCATTGGGCTGCGGTTGCTAACTCAATCCGTCATCTTCGCTGGTTTGATGCGTGCGTTGTCCATGCCACGTTGCAGCCAAATTACCTAGCATTCTGTGCAGCCTTGCGAGGTTTTCTCGAGTCTGCCGCAGACACCAAGTATTCTCTTCAGCCTGTTTCACTAACAATTGCTGATTCCGCAGCGAGCATCATTGAGGCGCTGAATGGGAAGCTCAACAATTCGCTATTTCAAAGCACTGAGCTGGAGAACGCTCTCATCCATTTCCATCACGCTCGTAAGGTTGGGAGAGAAGAGGCTGTCCCTCCAGCTCACAAGGCTGAAACTGCAGCGAAATATGTAGCAGCAATCGATCACCCGAATTATCCAGTTAGGGATCTATACTCGGAATTGTGCCAAGTAGTGCACCCAGCAGAACCCTCTCTACATTGGCTTACGCAGGTAGGAGAAGGCGGTTGGAAAGTAGGGAAGCAAGATGATATCGGAAGTATCCAAACGCTAGTGGATCGATACAAGGACAGTGTCAGTTGGATTCAGCAGAACTCGGGAAATATCATAATTCTGATGTGTCAGGTATTAAATTCACTGCCAAAGAAACAGTTGCATGTTGAAGCTGTGCGCCTCTGGAGCATGAGCGAGCTCCAATTATACAAAAAAATTAAAAATGGATTTGGCCGTCACGGTTTGCGTTGGCCATCATAGCCATTCGCGTCAGTTTTCGACCGTAGGCCGCCGGACGTCTCTGGCGGGTCGCCGCTGCGCTCCGCGTTTACTTGAGGAGGTGCATAGTTGCTAAAAACGTTTATTAGAGGTCTAGTGTTTGGCGCCGGCCTTTCAACCGCTTTGGTCGTCTTCGGGATAGCGCTGGCTGTTTACCTAAAATCGATGAATGGTTCTGATGCCCCAAAAGTCGTTCACGACTATAGTGATTGGAATTCGTTAAGCGACGAGGAAAAGATCCAAGAAGCCTCAGCAATTGCAGTTATTAGGTACTCAGATGGAGAAGAAGGCCAAAGACTCGCGATAGTAGAGGCTATCCACAAAAGAACCCCTGACGTTGAGATTTACTATGAAAGTGGGGATTCCTGGCCTAGCGCAGATTACTATCCGAGACATCAACACGATGACCGTACTGGAGCCGTTGTACTGTTCAGAGGTTCTACGGCGAAGGACTTGTCCACTTGGTATATGTATGACGAGAGGATTGCAGCGCTAGGCGATATGCCGCTAGAGCTACTGGTGAAGAAGTTCAATGAAGGCGTATAACCAAGCGCACCAATCACCGCCTTCGACGGTGGGACGCTCTGAACCTGCACCGCTTTGACGGACACTTTGAATGTGAAATTGGTTCAGGTCCACTGCGCTGGTTATAACTGCGTTGCAGGTATTAAGGAGATAGCATGATTATTGTTTATGGTATCAAGGATCAGCTAAACCCAATAAAGGCCAAGATGTCGGATGTCATTCATGGCTGCATGAAGTCCGTTCTGGGTATGCCGGAAGATAAGCGTGCGCATAGGTTTGTGCCCCTGGAACGAGAGGATTTCTATTACCCTGGTGGCAGAAGCGAAGCCTATACAGTCATTGAAATCAACATGATGTCCGGCCGGAAACCGGAAACTCAAAAGGCTCTTATCAAGGCGCTGTTTTTAGAGCTCGAATCACAGCTATCCTTGGCGCCTGTTGATGTTGAAATTACGATCAAGGAGCAGCAGCCCCATCAATGGGGATTTCGCGGTATGACAGGGGATGAGGCAAATGACCTCAAGTATAAAGTCAACGTGTAGAAAAGCCATTAAATCCGCTCCCTGCGGTCGCCGGACCTCGTTTCACTCGGCCGTTTATGGTAGACGTTAAATGTCTATGATCGATCACGATAAATTCCGGAGCTTGGTCACTCAGCTCTACGCCACGGTTAATGAGTTGGAGGCCATGTTCCCGGGTAGGCATTTTACCCCCGATGGTCACATGGTTGGTAGTTTGGGTGAATGCCTCGTGGCCGATGCATACAATCTTGAGCTGAAGACAGCGTCCAACGAAGGCTATGACGCGGTCACCGATACCGGCGTGAAAGTTGAGATTAAAGCTACGCAATCTAACACTGTTGCATTCCGGAGCCAGCCGCAGCATGCAATCATCATCAAGATCTTGCGTGACGGTACATTCGAAGAAATCTATAACGGGCCAGGAGCCCTTGTTTGGGAGCAGTTCAAAGGTAAACGGTTACCGAGTAATGGCCAGTTTCAAGTCTCTCTCAACAAGCTCCGGAAACTCAATCAAACAGTGGCTAATTCGGATCGTGTGCCGAGGGCCATTTAACGAGCGCTTCAGTACGCGGCGGGTGGCCGCCGGGGAGCTCCTCCCCCCAATTCCATGGGCGCGCAAGCTGCAATCGTCATGTGTATGCCGCGTTGCGCAATCCCAGGTGCTCTACGAAGGGTAGGAAATCCTTATCTGAGAACAATAAAGGGAGGTTGTGCTCAATACAGTACGACGCAATGATGACGTCCGCGGTTTTCCGTATCGTTATACCTTTCTTGCGGAGCTTTCGGAAATTATCCGCACTCTTTATCGCCATCTTTTTTCCGAGAAGATCAAATACCGTAAGTTCCTCCAACAGCTTCTTGGCAACCTTATAGTCCTTTTCGTGCCGAAACCCTTGAAGTATTTCCGTGAGAATCAAGTCGCCGATGGCAACGGCACGATTGCCCAACGTGCGGTCGAGAAAATCGGCTTCTGCGGAGTCGTTACCGATGAAGTAGTCAATCCAGACGCT
This sequence comes from Marinimicrobium sp. UBA4509, assembly GCF_002388575.1. Lineage (NCBI taxonomy): Bacteria > Pseudomonadati > Pseudomonadota > Gammaproteobacteria > Cellvibrionales > Cellvibrionaceae > Marinimicrobium > Marinimicrobium sp. UBA4509. The sequence goes on along the minus strand of NZ_DGMV01000051.1, from coordinate 147,040 downwards.
GGAATCCACAAGGATCACGAAGCGTGCCTCATGTCGTCCAGATCGCCCGACCATTCCAGCTTGCCTCTGAAGCGCTTGATGCCTTCCTGTTTTTTCAGTTTAATCAAGGCCTTAAGTCCTTGCTCTACGGCCTCTTTCTTGGTTTTCAAGCCCGTGACTTTAAGCGCATCGCTCATCAGTTTGTCGTCAATTTCAATATTGGTTCGCATGATTTTAATCTCCACAATGTGTATATTTTTTAGTATAGGTACACATGGCAGTTGCGTCAATCCAGACGGGGTGGCGGTTGACGCTCCAAGCCCGCCCCTTATGCGAGGTGCTGCAACGTTTTGGTGGTAACCTTGATCGACACAGATTGACTGCCGGTAAGCGTGCTCTATGCCCAACACTCGACTTTTCTTCATTTCCCTGCTCGCCATGGTGGCCTTCGCGGGCAATTCGCTGCTCTGCCGGGTTGCCCTGGCCGCTGGCGAAATCGATGCGGCCAGTTTCACAACCATACGCCTTGTATCGGGGGCGGCCATCCTTGCTGCCCTGGTGAGCTATCGGCGTAAGCCACGTGCAGTTGGGGGAAGCTGGCTGTCGGCGTTTGCGCTGTTTGCCTATGCGGCGGGCTTTTCATTTGCCTACCTTGATCTGTCCGCCGCCACGGGCGCGTTAGTGTTGTTCGGTGCGGTTCAGGCGACCATGATTGGTGTCGGGGTGTGGTCCGGCGAGCGCCTTAATGGCCGTCAGATCCTCGGTGTTCTGGCGGCGGTGGCTGGTCTGGCGGCACTGTTGCTGCCGGGGGTGGAAGCGCCGCCGCTGTCTGGGGCGCTATTGATGCTCGGGGCTGGTGTTGCCTGGGGTGTGTACTCCCTGCGCGGGCGCGGCCTCGGTGATCCCACCCATGAAACGGCGGGAAACTTCATTCGTGCGGTGCCGATGGCCGTGGTATTGAGTGTGTTGTTTTACTCAAGCGTGGAGATCGCGCCCCTTGGGGCGCTTTACGCGGTGGCGTCGGGCGCGTTGGCCTCCGGCCTGGGGTATGCGATCTGGTATATGGCACTGCCCCATCTAAGGGCCACGACGGCGGCCACGATCCAGTTGAGTGTCCCCGCTTTGGCGGCGGTCGGCGGCGTGATCGTTTTATCGGAGCCGGTGACGCTGAGGTTGGCCGTGTGCTCTATCGCCATCCTGGGCGGGGTGGGGCTGTTTATTGCCAGCAAGCGTGGCACAGCTGGTAGCCAATGATCGACGAAAAAAAGGTAAGATGAGCGTTTGTCAGGATCAAGTTCAATAATAAAAATGTGATTTCAGGGTAAATAACATGGCAGTGATGCTGCAAAATGAGCCTGAACTGTTGCAGGCGCTTTATCATTCTCTTACTGACCGGGAAGGTTTTCATGCTTTTCTCGAAAAGCTGACTCTCGCCATTGGCGGTTGTGCGGCGCAGTTGCTGGTGATTCAGCGTCAGCCGTTGCGTATGGAGCACCTTTGGTATCACGGCCTGACCCGGGAGTTTCTGGACTGGTATCTGGAAAACAACATGATTGCTCAGGATGTGGTGACCAATCAGGCGGTCAAACAGTCCCCGGGCCTATTTCAGTCCGCTTTGCCCCTGTTGCCGGACTTCCGGCCCGACCAGGATTATTCCCGGTGGGAAAATGATCAGGATATGCTCGACTCGGCCTGGCTGGTGGTCGACACTACCCCTACCCATAGTATTGTACTGACCATTCAACGAACCGTGGCCCAAGGGCCTTATCAGCAGTCTGAGCTCGACTCACTCGATCGGTTGGTGCCGCATATCCGGCAGGCGGTTCAGTTGTATCGGCAACTGGAAGCACGCACTCAGGATGATGCCACTCTGGCCGCGGTGATTGACGTTCTTCCGGATGCCACCTTTTTGCTGGATAGCCTGGCGACAGTGCTGCACTCCAATAAAGCGGCCAAAGACCTGATAGACCGCGAGCGGTGCCTGGTGGTGCGCGACCAACGTTTTAACTTTGCCGAACAGGATGTACACCGAGCCTTCTTCCGGGCATCGGCGATGGTCGTCCGATCCAGCATGGGCAAGGAAGACTATTGTAGTGAGACGCTGTTTCTCAAACGGGCGGGGCGAAGCCCTTTGATTTTTGTGATACGTCCCATTGAGAGTGGCGAGCTATTGGCCGGTGGGGCTCTGGTAACGGTCTATGAGCCGGATAGCAGGCCTCTTCCCCGCGCGGTACACATCGCCAGCTACTTTGATCTGAGCAGTGCGGAGGCTCAGGTTTGCGAGAGGTTGGTGGCGGGGCGTGAAGTGCAGGCAATAGCCGATGAGCTTGGGCGCAGTGTTGAAACCGTGCGCTCTCATCTCAAGCATATTTTCCAGAAAACGGGTTGTTCGCGACAGGGAGAGTTGATCAGTCGGGTGCTGGCGGCGCTGTTAAGGTAGGCAGGTATCCGGCCCGGGGACGGATACCTGCCTATTGACCCTTCTGTAACGTCTGTTACTCGTGGTCTTCGGCGCTACCGACAAAGAAGGGCACGTTGGCGGCGGCGGCCCGGTTGTGCTCCGTGGTCACATAGGCAAACAGCCGGTAGGGACCAGTTGCGTCCGGAGCGGTGAAGCGCATGGTGCCGTTGCCCTGGTCTTCCACGATCAGGCCCGGAACGCTCTCCGGCCGGTCCTCCCGGTCGCCGCCGGATTTGATGTCGGTGCTCTCCGGCAGGAACTCCCAACGAATGTTGAAAGGCTCGTTGTCCGGATGCGTCACGCTCAGGGTGACCTCGTAGGTTTCGCCCGGCTGAAGATAAATGCTGTCATAGGCCGTCTGATCGTCGATCCGGAAGGATTGGATGCTCGGCGCGCGGTGTTCGGGCCATTCGCCGCTCCACAGGTGGTGCATGGTGTCGACCACTTCGGTGGCGTGGCCGGATTCCAGGAACAGGCCGTACCAGGTGGGTGTGGTTTCCTGTTTTTGCCCCCACAGGAAGGCGTAGGAACCCAGCCCTTTTTCCTCGTCGGCGAGGATGGCGGATTCATAGCGCTGTCGGTAGGCGGCGGCTTTTTCGGTGCTGGTCTGCTCGATGGGGACACCCCAGGCGGTGTTGGCAATTTCCCAGTGCCCGGTTGGGCCCCATTCGGTGACGGCGTAGGCGCCTGGCCAGCCGACGTCCCGCACCTTCTGGGGTAGGGTGTCGAGTTCGCCGTAGGTGTTTATGCTCAGGTAATCAATGCTGGGCACCCGCTCCTGGATCAGGTCGGACTTTTCCTGATCAATGCCGGCGGTCACGGTGGTGATCAGGTGGTGCGGGTCAAGCTCCCGAATCATCCGGGCGATGTCTTCCACCGCGTACCAGACGTTGGTGTCGGTGTAGAACAGGTCCAGCTCGTTGCCGATGCCCCAGGTGAGCAGGGCGGGATGGTCTTTGTAGCGCAGTACCTGCTCCCGGATTTGCGCTTTCTGTGCTTTTACCGCCTCTTCGTCACTGTAATCAAAGCCGTGGCGCTCTTTGCCCATGCGCAGCCCCAGCATGACCGTCAGGCCGTGCGCCTGGGCTTCGTCGAGAATGCGTTCGGCGTTATCGGTGTCCCAGGTGCGCACCGAGTTCGCGCCCGCCTCGGCCAGTTGCTCCAGGCGACTGGTGCCGCCCGCGCCTCTGATGAAGTAGGGATCGCCTTCCCGATAAATCGAGTAGTGGCCATTGTCGTCCTGCTTGAGGGTCGCCGGAACGGCCTGGGAGTCGGTGGATGGCTGCTCGGCCGTGTCGGTTGGACCGCAGGCGCTTAACGCCAAAAGGCCGCTCAGCAGCAGAAGCATTTTTGTATTCATTCGGTATCTCTCTTGTTATGGCATGACCGGATCGGTTTCCGTCGGGCAATTGTTATGGCAGATGGTCAGAGTGACAAGAGATGGGCGTAAAGTGGGACCTGAAAACCGCAAGGTGGGAAGTGGGACGCGAGGGTTTAGGCATTTCCCGCAGATATGGTGCGACTGCTGGCACTCAGCTTTCTTTTTTAAGACGATTTGGTTATATTTTGGTTATTCCCTCATTGGAAAATAAAGCCCAGATTTGGGTTCAATAATAATCTCGCCAGTTTTTGCGTGCCCGGAAGTTATCGCAACAGGCGGTCCCTGGTGCCCGGTGTCATGCCGGTTAAGGAGCCTTTTCCTTGAACGATCACTTCTCTCCCGCAAACCCTCAGACTGATCAGCAGGCCAGCTTGCCCTTTCCTGCCTTGAAAGGCGAGGAGCTCCATGCTTATAACGAGCTGGTCAGCACGCTCTATCGCAGCCTGCACAATAACGCCGGTTTTCAGCATTTTTTTGATGCTTTCCAGAAGCATTTCAAGGCGCTGCAAGGTGGCATTCTGGGTGTCACTGCCAACCCGCAACGCATCTTGTACGGCTGGACCTTTGGTTACCCGGATGGGTTTGAGGAGTGGTACATCAACAGTGACCTGCCCGAGCGGGATGAAGCGCTGACGCGCTATGTTCAGTTGCCGCCACGCCAGTTCGATTCATTTTTAAGGGGCGATGTCAGTCGTACCATCCTTGATATTCTGGGGCCGGAAAGCCGAGCCTGGGCCGAATCGGTAGGCATGGGTGATAGCACGGGTATGTTGGTGACCCGGGAAGATGGCGTCAATGTGGTGTTCATGGCCAACCGCCATCAAGACCACGGTCCCTACACCGACAGTGAGCTGTTGCAAATGAATCTGTTGGCACCGCACATCGAAAATGCCGTTGCCCTTCACTTGAAACTGTATCAATCCAGCAGCGATAACGAGAACCTGGCCATGGCGCTCAACCATGTGCATAAGCCTCTGATGGTATTCAATGCCTTGGGTAATGTGGCCGAAGCCAACAACGCCGCCAGAGCCTTGCTGGACAGCACAGGTAATCTGTTTGTTGGTGAGGACCGGCGGCTGCATAGTCGTGACAGACGCATGACCCGTAAGCTGCATGACGCCATAACCACATGTATTGTGCTCTCCCATAAAGGCGTTCTGGAGTCGCAGACTCTGTTTATCCAAAACGGCCAAGCGCGTGTGTCCGTCTGTCTGACACCTCTGGTCACCGAACACCCGGAAAACAATGGTGTGCTGGCAGAGCTGTTCAGTTTCGACACCACTCTGTCCCCCGACCTCGACAAGTTACAGTCTCTGTTTCAATGTTCACCGGCAGAGGCTGCGGTCGCCGGCGGTTTGATGAGGGGGCTCAGCACTAACGATATTGCCGAGGAGCGACATATATCCATTCATACCGCCCGCCAGCATATCAAGAGTCTGCTGGCCAAGAATGGCTATCGAAAGCAGACTGAGCTGGTCTCAATGTTGGTGCGGGCGCTCGGCTGATTCGACTGTCTTTCAGCCTTGTTTTGGGGGCGTGTAGCGGTAGTGGCTACTCTTCGACCCATTCCCAGCGAACCGGCTGCCCGAAATCATCCAGAATCATTTTCTTCCGGGGGCGCTTGGGTTTGGGGCGCTTGGGCGCGGGGATGGGGTGCTTGCGGGATTCCACCCGGGCGACCACTTCGGTCATGGGGGTCCGTCCGGCGAGGGGGGTTTCGCTGGCGCGGGGCGTGAACAGGGGGGTAAGAGGCCCCTTGGGGTCGATGCGACCACTCAGGCCGCGGGGTACTTCCTTCACCTTGCCGCCGGAGCGCAAATACTCTTCCAGCTGTTGGTCGAGCTCGGCGCGGATTTCACGTTTGGTCTTGGTGGGTTTCATAACACTCGCGGCAGGAAAATCGGGCCAATCAACAAGAATACCAGCCTGCCGCCGGGGCGGCAAACCCGGCGGGCTCGCATCTGCTGCGGCCTTTGGGTAAACTGCCCGCTGTTAAAGCCCCCGTCAGCGCCACCGGCCCGGAAGTTCATGACCGACGACAGTCTCCGTATTACCGAAATCTTTTACTCCCTGCAGGGCGAGGCCCGGACCTTGGGGCGCCCGACGGTGTTTGTGCGCCTGACCGGTTGCCCCCTGCGCTGTCATTACTGCGATTCCGAGTACGCCTTTCACGGCGGCGAGCGTATGACGCTGGCGAGTATCCTGGAGCAGGTGGCCGGCTATCAGCCCCAATACATCTGTGTGACCGGCGGCGAACCTCTGGCCCAGCCGAACTGCCTCCCGCTGCTCACACAGCTGTGTGATGCCGGTTACTCGGTATCCCTGGAAACCAGTGGCGCCATGCCCCTGGATGAGGTGGACACCCGGGTCAGTCGGGTGATGGACCTGAAAACGCCGGACTCCGGGGAACTCGACAAAAACCGCTGGGAAAACATCCCCCTGCTGCAGCCCCACGACCAGGTGAAGTTCGTGCTGTGCAGCCGGGGCGATTATGAATGGGCCAAGTTCAAGTTGGATGAGTACCGCCTGGCCGAGCGGGTCGATGATGTCCTGTTCTCCCCGAGCTTCGGGCAGCTCGAACCGCGCCAGTTGGCCGACTGGATTGTCGAGGACAACCTGCCGGTGCGCTTCCAGATCCAGATTCACAAGCTGCTCTGGGGCGACGCCCCGGGGTACTGATTGAGGAGCAGCCATCATGGCGAACCCGAAAGCGGTCATTCTGGTCTCCGGTGGTCTCGACTCCACCACGGCTCTGGCCATCGCCCGCAGCGAGGGCTACGACTGTTACACCATCAGCTTCGACTATGGCCAGCGTCACCGGGCCGAGTTGCACGCGGCTGAGCTCACGGCGCGAGCCGGGGGCGCGATTGAGCATAAGGTCGTGAAACTGGATCTGCAGAGCATCGGTGGCTCCGCGCTGACCGATGACTCCATCGCAGTACCGGAAACCGAAGGCGAGGGCATTCCGGTCACCTACGTGCCGGCACGCAACACCATTTTCCTGTCCATTGCGCTCGGCTGGGCCGAGGTGCTGGGCGCCAATGACATTTTTATTGGCGTCAATGCGGTGGATTATTCGGGTTACCCGGACTGCCGACCGGAGTATGTGGCGGCCTACGAAACCATGGCGAACCTGGCTACCAAGTCCGGCGTAGAAGGGCAGAAGTTGCATATCCGGGCGCCGTTGATGCGCTGGTCAAAGGGCGAGATCATCCGCCAGGGCCAGTCGTTGGGCGTGGATTACGCGCTGACGGTGTCCTGTTATCAGGCCAACGAGGCCGGCGAAGCCTGCGGCCGCTGCGACAGTTGCCGGTTGCGGCGCGCCGGATTTGAAGAGGCCGGGGTTCCGGATCCGACCCGCTACCGGGCAGGCTAAGCCGGGAGGCCGGGTTAAGCTGTTGGTTTGTTTGGCGTTTTTTTGCCTTTTTCTTTCAAAAGCGCTTGTTTTTTTTGTCTGAATCTTTATCATACGCGCCTCTTTGGGTCGTTAGCTCAGTTGGTAGAGCAGTTGGCTTTTAACCAATTGGTCGCTGGTTCGAATCCAGCACGACCCACCATCTTCGAAAATCCGGATGCCGCCGGGCATCATCTCGCCAGTTTTGGGTCGTTAGCTCAGTTGGTAGAGCAGTTGGCTTTTAACCAATTGGTCGCTGGTTCGAATCCAGCACGACCCACCATTTTCTCCCAGACCTATATTTGATCAAGTGCATAGGCGGTATTACGTCCGGCCTAAGGTGAGGTATACCGTTTGTAGACCCGCCGTGAACCCATCCATGGGGGCTTCTCGTCGGCATCCATGCCTCCGAGAGTCTACAAACGGTATACCTCACCTCAGGCCTCCGAGGCATGAACACCTTTTCAGTGTTCTCCGAGATCAGATGTAGGCGAGCGTGCTATCTCCAAGCAGCGTTCCGCTTACTGCTGCGGAGGGTGTGTATACCATTGTGAGACCGTCACCCGCCTGGACGGCGGGTGATGAGCCCCCAGGGATGGGTTTACGGCGTGTCTCACAATGGTATACACACCCGTAGCACTTTAATGCGAAGTGAGAGCAGATCAAGAAGGAATGCAGAGAGTGGAAGAGTGTCAAAAGAAGTAGCTTTGGGGCACTTTTCATCCCTGTGGTATTATGTCGCCCCAACCCGCTACAGGGGTACTTGTGAGGTGATTCTATGACCGCGGACAATGTAATCGTGACCGAAACCGCCCGGAAAACCCCGGAAGAACTGGTTCGGGAACACCTGGACCGCGCCTGGAGTGCCCCCCGGTATACCCCCGAACAAGAAGCAGAATACCGCGAGCGTATTAAAGCGTTGTTACAGAAACACAACGCCGTGCTGGTGGCCCACTACTACACCGACCCCATGATCCAGGCGCTCGCCGAAGAGACCGGGGGCTGCGTGGCGGATTCTCTGGAAATGGCCCGGTTCGGTAAAGAACATCCCGCCCAGACCCTGATTGTGGCCGGAGTGAAGTTCATGGGTGAGACCGCCAAAATCCTCACCCCGGAAAAGCGTGTGCTCATGCCCACGCTGGAAGCCACCTGCTCCCTGGATCTGGGTTGTCCCGCCGATCAGTTTTCCGAATTCTGTGATCAACACCCGGATCGCACCGTGGTGGTGTACGCCAATACCTCTGCGGCGGTAAAAGCCCGGGCTGACTGGGTGGTGACCTCCAGCATCGCGAAGGATGTGGTCGACTATCTCGATCAGAAGGGCGAGAAGATTCTCTGGGCGCCGGACAAGCATCTGGGCGATTACGTGCAGCGCGAGACCGGGGCCGATGTGTTGCTCTGGGACGGTGCCTGCATTGTGCATGAAGAGTTCAAGGCCCGTGGCCTGGAAGACCTCAAGGCGCTCTATCCCGAGGCGGCGGTGCTGGTGCACCCGGAGTCGCCGGAGCCGGTGGTGGCGCTGGCCGATGTGGTGGGCTCCACCTCGCAGCTGATCAAGGCTGCCCAGGAACTGCCCAATCAGGAGTTCATCGTGGCGACGGACCAGGGCATTTTTTACAAGATGCAGCAGCTGTGTCCGGACAAGACGTTTCATGTGGCGCCCACTGCCGGCAGCGGCGCGACCTGTCGCAGTTGTGCGAACTGCCCCTGGATGGCGATGAACGTGCTGGAAAACCTGGCGAGTGTCTTCGAACAGGACGATAACGAGATTCATGTGGACCCGGAATTGGCCCGCAAGGCCATGATTCCGCTCCAGCGGATGCTCGATTTCCGCAAATAAACCCCGGAAAGGGCCGGAATCCGGGCGCGCCGCTTGTGTCGTGGAGCGCCCCTCAGTACCATTGCGCCTTTGTGTTTCCCGCCCATGCCACGGTCACCGGCGCGCCGTGCGAACCCTCGGCAGGCGATGAAGTCAGAACCTACACGTTATAGTCAAGCTATTGGAGCTCCCGCGCATGATACAAGGCAGCATGGTCGCCCTGGTCACTCCCATGACCCCCGACAATTCCCTGGACTGGCCCGCCCTGCGCAAATTGGTGGACTGGCATTTGGAGCAGGGCACCAATGCGCTGGTGGCGGTAGGTACCACCGGTGAGTCGGCCACGCTGGATATCGACGAGCACCTGGCGGTCATCAAGGCCGTGGTGGAGCAGGTGGCCGGGCGTATTCCGGTTATTGCCGGCACTGGCGCCAACTCCCTGACAGAAGCGCTGGAGCTGACCCACGGCGCAAAAGCTGCCGGAGCCGATGCCTGCCTGCTGGTGACTCCCTACTACAACAAGCCGACCCAGGAAGGCCTGTACCTGTTCCATAAAACCATCGCCGAGGCGGTGGATATTCCCCAGTACCTCTACAATGTGCCCGGCCGCACCGGCGTGGACATGTTGCCGGAGACGGTGTTGCGACTGGCCGCGATCTCCAATATCAAAGGCATCAAGGAAGCCACGGGCGATATGGTGCGGGCGAAAACCCTGATAGAGCAGTCGCCGGAGGACTTCATTATCATCTCCGGGGACGATGCGACGGCCGTGGAATTGATGATTTTGGGTGGCAAAGGGGATATTTCCGTTACGGCGAATGTCGTACCCCAGGCTATTGCGGAACTCTGCGCGCTGGCGATTGAAGGCCGGGCGGAGGAAGCCCGGGCACTGAACGAACGGCTGATGCCGCTGCACCAGGCCATGTTCCTGGAGGCCAACCCGATTCCGGTGAAGTGGGCGTTGATGCAGATGGGGCGGATTCAGTCCGGCATCCGTCTGCCCATGACGCCACTGTCCGAGCGGTTCCATGAGCAGGTGACCGAGGCGCTCCGGGAGGCGGGCCTGGTCTGAGTGGTTGCCAGAAATAGATAACAGAGGTTCGCACAACTCACTGGAGAGTTTGGAATTTTATGCGCATTGTGTATTGGTTGTTGGTCGGGCTCAGCTTCACGCTGTCCGGCTGTAGTGCCCTGTTTGGAGAAGAGGGCTATTTCCGGAACCGCGAGGATGACTATCTTAAAGCCGCGAGTCTGGATCCCCTGAAGGTTCCCGATCATCTGAACGCTGAGACCGTGGGGAAGCTGTATGAAGTGCCAGAGCTGACCCAGGAAGACGTCGCCTACGCTCAGGACACCGAAGCGTTCGAGGCACCGCGCCCGGAAGCCCTGTCGGCCACCGCGCTGGTGGAGCGGGTGAAAATCCAGCGGCTGGATGACGACCGCTGGATTCTGGTCAACGTCGATCCGGCGGAACTCTGGCCTCGTATTCGGGCCTTCCTGGCCGACAATAACCTGCAGGTGGCGTCCACGGATACCGACCTGGGGTTGATGGAAACCAGCTGGCTGTCGTTCAAAGATGACCCGGATCGTATCGACCGCTATCGTATCCGCATTGATCGCGGGGTTCAGCCGGACACCAGTGAGATTCACGTGCTGCACATGAGCCTGGATCGCGATGAAGCCACCCAGGCGCAGCTCAGCCAATGGCCGGCCGCCTCCAGCAGCAAGGAGCGTGAAACCTGGATGGTTGATGAGTTGGCCGCAAATCTGGCCGCCGAAGATCTCGGCGCGGCCGGTGGTACCTCGCTGATTGCCCGGAATATCGGTGGTGCGGTCAAAGCCCGCATCACCAGCGTTGACAGCGAGCCGGTGCTCGAGCTCGAGCTGGCCCGAAGCCGGGCGTTGGCCACCCTGACCCACTCGGCCGAACAGGAAGGCTTTACCATTTATGACAGTGACCCGGCCTCGGGCGTGTTCTATCTGGGGTATCGCGAACCGCCGGAGAGCCCGCCGGGCTGGTTGGCCCGTCTGTTCGGGGCGGAAGAGAACCCCCAGCCGCCGGAAACGCCTTACAGCCTGGCCGATCTGCGGGAGGTCTTGCCGGACAACCTGTTGACCATGCCCGCGCAGGCGGAAGCCGCCCGGGAGCGGGCTCCCAAGGCTCCGGGACACCTGTTGATCTTTACTGAGCAGTCCGATGGCCTGTATCACGTGCGATTGCGCACCGCCTATGGGGAGCGGATGTCGGCGCGTAAGACCCGGGAAATGCTCTCGGTACTGCGTAAGAATCTGATTTAAAGGACGATCGATTCAAGAGCCGCTGGCATTGGCGGCTTGTGGGTCTTCAAAAACGCCAGCGAACCGGTTTCGCTGGCGTTTTTGCTGGGGCTTGCTTATTCTGAAAGAAAGCCGTAAAACAGAATTATTGATTATTTGGGCATAATGGCGTTCGGCCGTTACCCAGCGTGAACCTTCGGGGACTGGCTATTCAGCCGCCGGAATGGCTCG
>NZ_DGMV01000051.1:126523-135340 GCF_002388575.1 Marinimicrobium sp. UBA4509 | reverse complement strand
CGGCGGAGACCCGCCCCGACATTGACAGGAAAAGGAGCTCACCGTGATTGATCGTCGGCAATATGAGCGGACCTCCGCCAGCATACGTGTGGAGATGACCCACCCCAGCTTTGGCACCATCGTGGGTTTTACCCAGGATATTTCCGATGGTGGGGCCCGGGTATTGATTGAAAACCAGCCCAAGCCACCGGTGGGAACCCTGGTGATGGTCCGGTTTCGCAAGATGGTGGGGCCGATTAACGATGAGCCGGTACAGATGCGGGTGATGCATCAGCTGCGCAACACCGTGGGCCTGATGTTTGATTCCGGCAGTTGAGCCGTCCGACCCGTCAGCTTGCCTCGGTGCAGTGCTCAGGCAGGTGAACCTTTCCCTCTGCATTGTCGGCCAGTTGCCGGGCATCCCTGCACTCAAGCGCCGTATTCCCCCGCAAATCCACTTCTTTCAGGCGTAACAGCGACAATAGTGGCTCGGCGGATCTGATCTGATTGTTTTCCAGCAACAGCACTTCCAGTCTCGACAGCGTTCTCAGTTCAGCGACGTCCTCAAGCGGATTGTCATTCAGGCTGATGGCCCGCAGGGCGGTAAAGGTGGACAGGCCCGCCAGTGATTCGATGCCGGCACTGCTGCAGTTCAGTTGGGTCAGTTGAGTGGCCTCGGTCACCTGCTGATCTTCGATGGTCTGTTGCACGCAATCGTGCAGCGCAGCGTCGGGCAGGCGGAAGTCGGTTAACAGTGTCGGCGGGTTGTACACCGGGTTGTCGTTGATGCTCACCGCATAGCCGGTGCAAGCGGTCAGTGCCGTCGCTGTCATTAAAATCATCCAAATGCGAAAAGTGTGCGCTAGACTGTTGCTGTGAACCATGGCTCTGCCTATAGTGTCGAAACCTGAACTGCAATCAATGATGGCAGTTGGAGGCGGGAAAAGCTACCGGGTTCCCGTCGGTTTGAGTCTTCCGCTAGGGCGGGCTTTTACGTTTTTGGAATTTAATGATAGAGGAATAGCAATGAAACGTTTGCTGGCTTTGTGTGCAATCTTCACTCTCGCAGCTTGTACCACAACCGATCCCTACACCGGGGAAGAAAAAACCAGTAATACCGCCAAGGGGGCTGGCATTGGTGCCGTAGCGGGTGCCATTATTGGCGCGGCTTCCGCCAGTAAGAGCGATCGTAAAAAAGGCGCCCTGACCGGTGCCGCCGCCGGTGCGGCGATTGGGGGTGGTGTTGGTAACTACATGGATCGTCAGGAAGCCAAGCTGCGCGATGAGCTTCAGGGTTCCGGTGTGCAGGTTCGTCGTGAAGGCGATCGTCTGTACCTGATCATGCCCGGCAACATTACCTTCGCCACTGGCCGCTACGAAATCCGCTCGGATTTCTACAGCGTGCTGGATTCGGTAGCCAAAGTACTGGCCGAGTTTGATCAGACCGCCATCAAGGTCAGTGGTCATACCGACTCTACCGGTGGTGATCAGCTCAACCAGACCCTGAGTGAGCAGCGCGCCGCCAGTGTGCGCGATTACCTGATCCGCCGCGATGTGGCCGCCGGTCGTATCCAGGCCTATGGCTATGGTCCGCGCTATCCGGTGGCCAGCAACAGCACCGCCGAAGGCCGTGCCGCCAACCGTCGGGTAGAGCTCGAATTGCTGCCTATGCAGTAAGCGAGTTTGACGAGCGCAGGGACGCGCTCCGCATTCCCTCTTGATTGATGATGTGTGCCTTTCCCGGCACAGTCCCGCCCAGTTTTCTGCCCTGATGAAGCGACTGCTATGAACACCTTATCGGCGACCTGGCCGCTGGTTGTTATTGCCCAGTCTTCCGACTCCCGAGCGGAAGCGGCGGCGACGGCCCGCGAACTGGATGTCCCTCTGCTGATCAATGCCGAGCCGGAGCAGCTCTCCGAGCCAACCTTTGCCCTGGTGTATGACGACCACGGCCTGGCCTTACACCACACCGGACGCAAGGTCCCCGGGCCGGTTCAGGTGGACTTCCTGGGCGGGGCGGTGGATCATCGGCGCCGCTTTGGGGGCGGCAAAGGGCAGATGATCGCCAAGGCGGTGGGATTAAAGCCGCATGTATTCCCACACGTGCTGGACCTGACCGCGGGGCTGGGGCGGGATGCGTTTGTGCTCGCCTCGCTGGGTTGCCGTGTGCAACTGTGGGAACGTTCGCCGGTGGTCTATCGGTTGTTGGCGGACGGTCTGGCGCGCGCCAGGCGGGGCGCCGAGCAGAGCGGTGACGGCGACCTGATGGAGATTCTCGGGCGCATGTCTCTGCAATTGGGTGACGGCGCAAGTTACCTTGCATCACTCGCTGAGGGCGACCCGGTGCGTCCCGATGTCATCTATCTGGACCCAATGTTTCCCGAGCGCCAAAAATCAGCCGATGTGAAAAAAGAAATGCGGGCGTTTCATACCCTGGTGGGGGCGGATGCCGATGCCGATGATCTGTTGGCGCCGGCGTTGGCAAAGGCGCGCTACCGGGTCGTGGTCAAGCGGCCCCGCAAGGCGCCGGATCTGGCCGGACGGGCGCCCGGGCACCGGATTGAGGGCAAGAGCAGCCGGTTTGACGTCTATGCGCTGCACAAACTGCCAGAGCGCCTTAATGATGAATAGTCAGAGCGCGCCGGGGTGACCGGTCGCTAGGCCTCTTCCACCGACAGCCGCATCGACAGGTCCAGCGCTCTGCAGTGTTTGGTCAGGGCCCCGATGGATATGTAATCCACGCCGGTATTGGCCAGGGTGGCCAGCGTCGCGTCGGTCACATTGCCCGACGCTTCCAGTTTGGCCCGTCCACGGTTGCGGGATACCGCGACGGTCAGGTCCTCGGGCGAGAAATTGTCGAGCATGACAATGTCGGCGCCGGCCGTCAGAGCCTGTTCCAACTGCTTCAGTGATTCCACTTCCACCTCCACCGGCGTCTCCGGGGCGATTTCCCGCGCTTTACTGACAGCCTCGGCGATACCGCCGCAGGCGGCGATGTGGTTCTCTTTGATCAGGAACGCATCGAATAAACCGACCCGGTGATTCGCACAGCCCCCACAGCCCACCGCGTACTTCTGGGCCAGGCGTAGTCCGGGCAGGGTTTTGCGGGTATCCAGCAGAGTGACCGGTGCGTCCTTGACCTTTTGTGCGTAAGCGGCACTGACGCTGGCGGTGCCGGATAACGTCTGCACGAAGTTCAGAGCGGTGCGCTCTCCCGTGAGCAGTGCCCGGGCATTCCCGCTTAACTCGAACAGTAGCTGGTCCGGCTTTACCGAATCCCCGTCCTGAATGTGCCAGGTGATCCGGGTGTCCGGGTCGAGTTGCCGGAACACTTCCTCCACCCAGGGGCGACCGCAAAAGCAGCCCGCCTCGCGGGTGATGACCCGGGCGTGGGCGACCCGCTCAGCGGGAATCAGAAGGGCATTGATATCGCCGCTGCCAATGTCCTCGGCCAGCGCGGCACGGACGTTGGCCTCGATGGCCCGTTGCAGGTCCGGATTGAGTTCGGTCATGGAGTCAGTCACCTTGGTAACGCAGAGTGAGGCGGTCGCCTTGCTGGCGGAATTCTACCTGTCCGAGGGCGCTCATGCCCAGCAGTACCTGGTCACCGCCCATGGCGGGGTTGATGCTGGCGCTGACGTCGCGCAGTTGGATGGTGCCGAGCTCCAGGCGTTCGAGTCGGGTGGCGCGCACTTCAATTCGGCCGTTGGCGGTCATGGCCCACTGCCGGGCTCCGGCCCGAAGACCCGCGCGTTCGGCCAGGTCCTGGCTGACGACCACGTCCGTGGCGCCGGTATCGAGCAGGAAGGTGGCGTCCTCTCCGTTGATCTGTCCGGGAACCACATAGTGTCCCGAGCGGTTGCGACGCAACACGACCTCCTGAACGCCATTGACGACCTGGCCCTGGATCGAGCGATTGGGGTTGTCCTTGCGGTCTTCCCAGACGCCGAAGGCCCAGGTGAGCAGTGCGAGCCCGATGATCCAGGCTGCAACCAGCATGCCGCGTCCGGCCTGCTGGCCGGGCATTTGCTCCTGTGTCATAACTGCCCCGTGGTGAGCGTTTCGGTGGTCATCAAAGTGTCACGGGTTTTTATACCCGCAGGGCCCTGTTTTTCTCGTTTGTCAGCCAAATTTTTCTAAGCAAATGAAGCTGTTAGCCGAAATTGTGATAGGGGTCTCGATCTTATCATTTGTCGCTGGGATGTGTCCTGATCCTCGTTATACTAATGATCGTAACTGTAAATTGTCCCGACAGTGACCACCCTCAGGAACATCACCATGAACGATTCCGTGCAACCCCAGCGTGAAAATGTCGTCCCGCTCAACCCCGAGCGACGTCAGCCAGCGACCGTGTCGTTGGCGCGCCTGCCGGCGGCCATGCACAGCGTGCGCGACCGGGCACGGCAAACCCTTCAGGGGCTGCTGCGGGATCTGTTCGACAAGGCGGATGATTCCCTGTTCGAACTGGCCGACCAGGCTACCAGCAATCAGGAACAGAACCTGTACTTTGACTCCATGCGTGAGGTCCGGTTGCAGCGGCGCACCTTGGAGCATACGTTTTTTCTGGGGCTGGACCGGGGCTTTGCGGCACTGCTGGAACCCGGCGAGTCAAACCGGCAACAGCGAGAGGAGGCTTCCCTTGAGGAACTGAGCCTGGTTCAGAACGATGAGCTGGAGCAGATGGTGGCGACCGAAAGCATGGTCAACAAAGCCAACGAGCAGTTCGCCGAGGCCGTCCAACATCTGACGTTGCGGATGGATCAACTGGTGCCGGTGAAGGTGTACCAGAAGAACAATCCCCTGGGGGCCGACGCCATCTGCACCGGATTCACCGAGGCCGCCAAGGCGCTGAAGATCGACGTCAAGGCGAAGCTGGTACTGTTCAAGCTATTTGACAAGTGGGTGGTCTCGCGATTGGGGTCGATGTATGAAAGCGTCAACCAGCAGCTGATTGATGCCAACATCCTGCCGTCCCTGAAAGCGGGCGCGCCCGCTGCCCGCCGGCAAAGGGCCGGAGCGCAGCCCTCGCGAGCCGCCCGGGCCGAGCGTGCTCAGCGAGAGGATGAATCCAATCAGGTGCTGCACACGCTGCGGGACCTCCTGTCCAACCAGGGCGGGGCGAGTCAGAGTCAAGATTCCGGTGCCGGCGAGTCGCTGGACACCCAGGATCTGGTGCATCTGCTCTCCCAGGCACAGCAGCAAGACTGGGCCAGCCTGGATCAGGGCGCCGATGCGGTCAATGTGCCGCAGCTGGTTCGCGGTCTGGTCAAAAATACCCGCCGGCAGTCGCTGAACCAGGTGGATGAGGATGTCATCAATCTGGTCAGCATGATGTTCGAGTTCATTCTCGACGACCGCAATCTGGCTTCGCCCATGAAGGCCTTGCTGGGGCGGTTACAGATTCCGCTGATCAAGGTCGCGATTGCGGATAAAAGTTTTTTCAGCAAAGGCGGGCATCCCGCCCGTCGCCTGCTCAATGAACTGGCCATGGCCGCGTTGGGCTGGCAGGACACAGGAGAAGAGGGGCGGCGCAAAGACACCTTTTACCAGAAGGTGGATCAGATCGTTCAGACCATTCTGGCGGAATTTGAGAGCGATGTCGGCATCTTCGACCGCATGCTGCTGGACTTCCGCGCCTACCAGGAAAAAGAACGGCGCCGGGCCCGCATTCTGGAGCAGCGCACGTTGGACGCGGAAGATGGCAAGGCGCGCTCTGAGCGTGCCCGGGCCGAAGTGGATGCGGCACTCAAGCGTCTGACCCAGGGGCAGACTCTGGCGGTAGCG
This sequence comes from Marinimicrobium sp. UBA4509, assembly GCF_002388575.1. Classification (NCBI taxonomy): domain Bacteria; kingdom Pseudomonadati; phylum Pseudomonadota; class Gammaproteobacteria; order Cellvibrionales; family Cellvibrionaceae; genus Marinimicrobium; species Marinimicrobium sp. UBA4509. The sequence goes on along the minus strand of NZ_DGMV01000051.1, from coordinate 129,577 downwards.
GCCAATACCCTGCTGTATGAAGCCTGGTCCAAGGTGCTGTTTATCATCTGCCTGAAGCAGGGCACTGACAGTGACGACTGGCGGGAAGCCCTGGAATCCGCCGAGCAGTTGGTCTGGAGCGCCACGGCTCCCATGGATCGCGACAATCGTCAGAAGCTGCTCAAGCTGGTGCCCGAACTGTTGCCGCAGTTGCGGGCGGGTCTGGAATCCATCGCTTACAATCCGTACGAAATGAACCAGCTGTTCAAACAGTTGGAGCAGCTTCACCTGTCCCGGTTGCGGGAAGCCAGTCAGCCGGCGCCGGCCGCCGAGCCGTCTCAGCGGGGCGCTGATCCGGTCGCGACCGAGACGGTAGCCGCCGAGCCAGAACCTGTCCCTGAGGCGAATGCTGAAGCGGTGGCCGATGAAGCCGCTCAGGCCCCCGTGCTTCAGGTGGTTGAAGAACCGAGCGCGGCTTCTGATGAGGCTTCCAGTCAGGCTGACAGCTCGGCTTCCGGGGCTGAGGATTCAACTCCCATCGCGGAAGGCTTGGTTTCGAGCGCTGAAGGCTCAGTTTCAAGCGCCGAAGGCTCTTCTACCGAATCCACCCCATCTTCTGTGGTGACCGGTGAGGTTGGTGTCTCTGACGATGGGCCGCTGCCCGCGTCGGACCCTCATATGGCGTTGGTGTCCAATCTGACCCAGGGGAGCTGGTTCGAGCGCCAGGATGAGCAGGGGCAGGCGTTCCGCTGCCGCCTGGCGGCGATGATCAAGCCCACCGGCAAATACATTTTTGTAAATCGCTCCGGTATGAAGGTGGCGGAAGAGACCCGCGAAGGACTGGCGCGAGCGCTCAAATCCGGCCGGATGCGAATCCTCGACGATGGCATGTTGTTCGATCGCGCGCTCGAAGCGGTGATCGGTAACCTGCGCAGCTCCCGCGCCCGGTAACCCCCAGCAACAGCGACAAAGGCTCCCGGCCCCTGTATCATTCACGCCATGAATGACTGGAGGGGCCCGTGAGCGTATCCATTCAGGACGGCTGGCTGACTTCGGCCCGCCGCTGTCCGTCTCCCAACTATAACGAGCGTCCGCCGGGCGAGGCCATCAGCCTGCTGGTGGTTCACAACATCAGTCTCCCGCCCGGGCAGTTTGGAACCGGGTGTGTGGAAGACTTCTTCTGCAATCAACTCGACATCAATCGCGACCCCTATTTTGAGCAGATCCGGGATCTTCGGGTGTCGGCGCACCTGTTCATTACCCGGGACGGTGAGTTGGTGCAGTTTGTGCCTCTGGATCGGCGCGCCTGGCATGCGGGCGCCTCCGAGTTTGACGGTCGAACCGAGTGCAACGATTTCAGCATCGGCATTGAACTGGAAGGGTGTGACGACCTTCCCTACACCAAGCCGCAATACCGGCGTTTGGCCGAGGTCACCCGTCTGTTATTATCCTGTTATCCGGCGCTGACGCCGGAGCGCATTACCGGCCATTCGGATATCGCCCCCGGACGGAAAACCGATCCGGGCCCGGCCTTCGACTGGCGCCACTTTCGCTCACAGCTCTCGGAACGCTTATGACCTTCCTCAGTGTCTTTCTGGTTCTCGTCCTGGTGCAGTGGTGGGGCTCTGGTGCGCCCCTGCAAAAAGACGGGTGGTTTGATCGTTATCTGCACTGGCTCGAGCAGCGCCCCAGCCGTGCGTGGCCCAAGTTGCAGTTGTTGCTGGCGGTGGTGGTGCCGGCCCTGGTGCTATGGTTACTGACCTGGGCCGTGGCCGAGGGCCTTTCGCAGGGCTGGCTGATTTTTATTGCCGTCCCGGTACTGCTGTACAGCCTTGGCCGAGGTGACTTTTCGGCCGAGGTGCAGGCCTATGTGGAGGCCAGCGAACGGGAGGACTCGGTGAGTGCGGCCCGCCATCTGGCGGCCCTTCAGGGCAATGCGGTGGAAGACGCCGACCCCGAGGACTGGGCCAGCATGCATCGTCAGGCGCTCAAAACCATTGCCTATCGCGGGTGCGAGCGGATGTTCGCGGTGCTGTTCTGGTTTCTGGTATTGGGCCCGGCGGGCGCTTTGATGTACCGCCTGAGTGTGCTCTACCGGGAGCGCTCCGAATCGGCCCAGGTGCACCGCTGGCTCTGGCTGATGGAGTGGCCGGTGGTTCGTGTCATGGGCTTTACCTGGGCCATGGCGGGCAATTTCGACAGTTGTTTTTTCCGTTGTCAGCGCGATCTTGGCGATACCCGTCAGGGAACGTCGGTCCTGCTGTACGATCAGATGCTGGGTGCTTTGGGCAGGACCGAGCCGGAACCCGCCGACTCGGCGGTGGACCTGGATATGATTCGCGCCAGCCAGCCCCTGTATTCCCGTTCCCTGTTGCTGTGGGTCTGCGTGCTGGCGTTGATCACCCTGCTGGCCTGATCCTGAATTGATGAGAGTGAGGTAGTTCTATGCCGTCTTTTGATGTGGTGTCCGAGGTCGATAAGCACGTATTGACCAATACGGTGGACCAGGCCAACCGCGTGGTGGGCAATCGCTACGACTTCAAGGGCGTGGATGCCCAGTTTGAGCGCAAGGACTTCGTGGTGACGCTCACCGCTGAAGCAGATTTCCAGCTGCAACAGATGCTGGACATTCTGCAGGGCACCATGGTGAAGAACAATATTGATATCGCCTGCCTGGAGATCAAAGACCCGACCACCGTCGGCAAGCAGGCGCGTCAGGAAGTGATCGTGCGCACCGGGTTGGAAACCGAGCTGAGCAAGAAGATGGTCAAGCTGATCAAAGACAGCAAGCTCAAAGTGCAGGCCCAGATCCAGGGCGACCAGCTGCGGGTTACCGGCAAGAAGCGCGATGACCTGCAACAGGTCATGGCGTTGCTACGCAGTGCCGAGGGCGTTGATATGCCGCTGCAATTCACCAACTTTCGAGATTGATGAGCAGGCGTCACTGGCTGCCCAGAGGCTGTATCTGATCGCCAAACGTTGTCCCTGATTTAATGTACCGCGACCAACCGAGCGTTTCATGACCGATACCCCTGAATCCCCGTCCCGCTCCTGGCGGGACTCGCTGTTGATTTA
>NZ_DGMV01000051.1:111060-126380 GCF_002388575.1 Marinimicrobium sp. UBA4509 | reverse complement strand
TCGCTGTTGATTTATCTGCACCCCCGGGTCGCGTCCATGGCCTTTCTGGGCTTTTCGGCGGGCCTGCCTTATATGTTGGTCTTTTCTACCCTGACTGCCTGGCTGACCGAGGCGGGGGTCACCAAGGCGAGCATCGGGTTTTTCAGTTGGATCGGTATTACCTATTCGGTCAAAGTCTTCTGGGCACCGGTCGTGGACCGGTTTCAGCTCCCGTTGCTGGGGCGCCTGCTGGGGCGCAGACGCAGCTGGATGCTCTTCGCTCAACTGCTGATTGCCGGCGGATTGATTGGCATGTCGGTCACCGACCCTGTGGGGGAGCTCGAGTGGATAGCCATATTCGCGCTGGTGGTCGCCTTTGGGTCGGCAACCCAGGATGTGGCGATTGATGCCTGGCGGATTGAGGCGGTGTCCCTGGAGCGCCAGGCGGCCATGTCCGCCACCTACGTATTCAGCTATCGGCTGGCGGTATTGATGGCCAGTGCCGGCGCGCTGCATATGGTGTCATTTGCCACCTGGCCCGGGGTTTATCTGATCATGGCCCTGCTCATGGGGGTGGGCATGGTGACCGTACTGCTGTCCAGCGAGCCCACAGTGACCGGACATTCGGACGCGGCCTTTCTGGAGCAGCGGGCACAGGATTACCTCGAGCGTAGTGCTCATGTGGCCCGCCCGGTGCGCAATGCCGTTGCCTGGTTCATCGGTGCAGTGGTATGTCCCTTTGTGGATTTTCTTCAGCGCTATGGCGCCCAGGCCGTACTTTTGCTGCTGATCGTGGGCGCGTTTCGCATTACCGATATCAGCATGGCGTCGATGGCCATGCCTTTCTATCTGGAAACCGGCTATACCCGAGCCGATGTGGCCAACATCAGCGGCCTGTATGGTGCGGCGATGACCGTGCTGGGAGGCATCGTTGGCGGAGTGCTGGTGCCCCGTTTTGGCCTGTTGCGCGTCCTGCTGGCCGGGGCCGTGCTGGCGGCGGCGACCAATCTGCTGTATTCGATCAATGCGCTGGTGGGCGCGGAGCTCTGGATGCTGGTCCTGACCATCAGCGGTGAGAACTTCTGCGGCGGCTTGGCCATGGCGTCGCTCATCGCCTGGATGTCCAGCCTGGTCAGCAGCGACTACACCGCGACTCAATACGCCCTGTTCAGTTCACTGATGACCCTGCCGGGCAAAGTCATCGGCGGCTTCAGCGGAATCGTGGTGGAACAGGTCGGGTTTTTCTGGTTTTTCATTTATGCGGGGGGGCTGGGAGTCCCGGCAATTCTGCTGGTGCTCTGGTTGATGCTCCGTACGAGAACCGGTTCGCTGTAGTCGGACCGACCAAGTGTGGTAAAGTGCGCCTCCTTTGGATCAACTCCCGACGATGCATGCCGGTATACCTGACGACTCAACAGTGGCGCTTGGCCCTGGCGGCGTACCTGGCGCTGTCAGCCCCCGTATCTGCGGGAATGCTGGAGCTGCGCAACGGTGATCGCATCGCCGGTGATTTCGTGTCGGCCAGTGAAGACAGCGTCGTCTGGCAGTCCGAGTCGCTGGGGCGGCTGACCATCGAAAAAAACAAAATCTATGACCTGCAGACCACCAAACCCTTGAAAATCAACGGGGTGGGGGAGCCCTGTATGGTGGAGGGGATGGAGTTCGAGCACCTGGTTTATCTGTGTGGCGACGATGTGGTGTCGCGCCGGGTGCCGCTGGTTTCCCTAGCCATGATCATTCCCTACGAAACCTATATCAGCGGTGACAGCAGCACCCTGAATGGGCGGGTCAATGTCTCGGGGACCTACGCCCGGGGCAACGAAATCAAGGATGACTGGAAAATCAGCGGCGGCGTGGAGTACCGGCTGGTGGACTGGCGCCACAGCGGCAATTTTGAGTATGCCAGTTATTCGCGCAGCAAGTCCGAACCCGACGTCCGATGGGGTGGTCGTTACGTGCTGGACTGGTTCTTCCGGGAGCGCTGGTTCCTCAACAGTGATGTGCGCTACGGGCACGATGAAACCCGGTCGATCGATCGCTACTACAACATCGGTGCTGGTACCGGTTACCAATTCTGGGAAAACAACCGGACGGCGCTGGCGATGACCGGTGGTCTGGTGTCGGTCACCGAGCAGTATCAGGTGCCCGAGAACCCCGCCCCGGACTTTGTCCGCAAAGAAGACCGGATCGCCTGGCGTCTGGGTACGGACTTTCGCTACAAGCTGCCCCTGGGGGTCTCGTTTTTCCATCGCAACGAATACGTGCGCTCCTTTGAGCAAGACCGGGACTGGCAGCTCAACTCCACCACCGGTTTCAGCTCGATGCTGGTCTCTACGGTGTATTCAGAGGTCAAACTCGATTACGAGGTGGACAACGACCCTCAGCCCGGCACCGAGCGCGAGGATATCCGGCTCGTGGTGGGGCTGACCTACGAGTGGTAGCGCCCCCTCGCCAAAATAAGCAAAAAAATCCTCGTCAGACTGTTGAAATTCCTCCCCGGCATCCCCAATTACCTGTGACACACGCATTACGCCTGTCTGGCCTCTGGCCGGCCGGGCACGCGGCTTCGGCCGCACACTAACGTCATCCGGGGCAACCCGGCTCATTTTCAGTGTTTAACACGCTAGTTGGAGATAAGAGTCCATGAAAATTCGTCCTTTACACGATCGCGTTGTGGTTCGCCGCAAGGAAGAAGAGGAAAAAACCGCGGGCGGTATCGTCCTGCCGGGTTCCGCCAAAGAGAAGCCCAACCAGGGTGAAGTGGTGGCTGTCGGTAATGGCCGCGTACTGGACAATGGCGATGTTCGCCCGGTCGACGTCAAGGTTGGCGATGTGGTTGTATTCGGCAAATACGCCGGCAGCGACACCATCGAGGTCGATGGCGAAGAGCTGGTCATCCTGAGCGAAAGCGACATCAAGGCTGTGCTGGCCTAAGCCCGGCACGGAATCTTTAACCGACTATTGTCTGAACAAGTTACTGGAAGGAAAGCACTATGTCTGCAAAAGAAGTTAAGTTTGGCGACAGCGCCCGTCAGCGCATGCTCAAGGGCGTCAACGTACTGGCCGACGCCGTAAAAGCCACTTTGGGCCCCAAGGGTCGCAACGTGGTTCTGGAGAAGTCCTTCGGTGCCCCCACCGTGACCAAAGACGGTGTGTCCGTGGCCAAGGAAATCACCCTGAAAGACAAATTCGAGAACATGGGCGCCCAGATGGTCAAAGAAGTGGCCTCACGCGCTTCTGACGAAGCCGGTGACGGTACCACCACCGCTACCGTTCTGGCCCAGTCCATCGTGACCGAAGGCCTCAAATCCGTGGCTGCCGGCATGAACCCCATGGATCTCAAGCGTGGTATCGACAAAGCCGTTACCGCTGCGGTTGAAGAAATCCGCAAGCTGGCCAAGCCCTGTGAAGACAGCAAGGCCATCTCACAGGTGGGCACCATCTCCGCCAACTCCGATCGCGACGTGGGCGAGCTGATCGCCAAGGCGATGGAGAAGGTCGGTAAAGAAGGTGTGATCACCGTTGAGGAAGGCTCCAGCCTGGAGAACGAACTGGACGTGGTTGAAGGTATGCAGTTCGACCGCGGTTACCTGTCTCCTTACTTCATCACCAACCAGGACAACATGGCCGTCGAGCAGGACGACCCCTACATCCTGCTGGTGGACAAGAAGATCTCCAACATCCGCGAGCTGCTGCCGACCCTGGAAGCCGTAGCCAAGGCCAACAAGCCGCTGGTTATCGTTGCCGAAGACGTGGAAGGCGAAGCCCTGGCGACCCTGGTGGTCAACAACATGCGCGGTATTGTGAAAGTCGCCGCCTGTAAGGCACCGGGCTTCGGCGATCGTCGCAAGGCCATGCTGCAGGATATCGCCATCCTGACCGGTGGCACTGTGATTTCTGAAGAAGTGGGTCTGGACCTGGAAAACGTTACTCTGGAGCACCTGGGCCGCGCCAAGCGCGTGACCATGTCCAAGGAGAACACCGTGATCGTTGACGGCGCCGGTAACAACGCTGACATCGAAGCGCGTGTGAACCAGATCCGCACCCAGATGGAAGACACTTCCTCTGACTACGATCGCGAGAAGCTGCAAGAGCGCGTGGCCAAGCTGGCCGGCGGTGTGGCCGTGATCAAGGTGGGTGCTGCCACCGAGATGGAAATGAAAGAGAAGAAGGCTCGCGTTGAAGATGCGCTGCACGCCACTCGCGCCGCCGTTGAAGAAGGTGTGGTTGCCGGTGGTGGTACCGCTCTGGTACGCGCTGTGGCCGCCATTGCCGAGCTGAAAGGCGAGAACGAAGACCAGAACGCCGGTATCGCGCTGGCCCGTCGCGCCATGGAAGCACCGCTGCGTCAGATAGTCACCAACGCCGGTGAAGAGGCCTCTGTGGTCGTGGATCGGGTCAAGAAAGGCGAAGGCGCCTATGGCTACAACGCCGCGACCGGTGAGTACGGCGACATGCTGGAAATGGGTATCCTGGACCCGGCCAAAGTGACCCGTACCGCTCTGCAGGCTGCCGGCTCTGTCGCTGGCCTGATGATCACCACCGAAGCGATGGTGGCCGATGAGCCGGAAGACGAGAAGGCCGGTGGCGCCCCGGATATGGGCGGCATGGGCGGAATGGGTGGCATGGGCGGCATGATGTAAGTCGTCTCAAGCCCTGAAAGGGCGGGCTTTGGCCCGCCCTTTTGCTTTCAGTGATATACTGATCGCTTACTTTCGTAACACCATACCAACAGCCAGAGCTAACTGGCGTTTCCCGGTCTGGAGCAGGGCGATCCGTTCGACCCATCCGGCTGTGCTAGGATTGAGCGGCTATTTCAGTGGGTTAACCCCGCCGCTACTCATTTTTTCAACCGTGTTCAGGAGAACGACTATGGCTTTTGAATTACCCCAGCTGCCTTACGCAAAAGATGCGTTGGAACCTCATATCTCCCAGGAAACCCTGGAATACCATTACGGTAAACACCACCAGACCTACGTAGACAAGCTGAATGCGGCCGTTGAAGGCAAGCCCGAAGCGGACAAGAGCCTGGAAGACGTTATCAAGAGCGCCAAAGGGCCTCTGTTCAATAACGCCGCTCAGGTGTGGAACCACACTTTCTACTGGCACTGCCTGAGCCCCAACGGTGGCGGTGAAGCCACTGGTGCGGTAGGCGAGGCCATCAACAAGGCCTTTGGCTCCTTTGACAAGTTCAAAGAAGAGTTCTCCACCAACGCCGCCAACAACTTCGGCTCCGGCTGGACCTGGCTGGTGAAGAAGTCCGACGGTTCCGTCGCCATCGTCAATACCAGCAATGCGGAAACGCCGCTGACTGACGAGAGCGTCACCGTGCTGCTGACTGTGGATGTGTGGGAGCACGCCTACTACATCGATTATCGCAATGCCCGTCCCAAGTACCTGGAAGCCTTCTGGAACCTGGTCAACTGGGAGTTCGTCAACGAAAACTTCGCCAAGTAAGTTTTATTGACGTGAAAACCCCGCCCGGCCCAGCCGGTGCGGGGTTTTTTTATGCCTGGCAAAATTGCCCGGTATCAGACCCGTTCCCTTCTTTTTCGGGCCCAGAACTGCTATAAACGCAACCACGAAGTGTAGTGAACTCAGGTGTTTTTATGGAACGCAAAGAGCCGACGATCTCCGGCACGATCAAACCCGAGAAAGACGAAGTGGCGGCCCGCCAGGGTCGAGCTGCGGCGGCACCTCCCGGTGGCAACGCGACAGGTCCTAAACGTCCTGGGGGCGGGGGCGGTACACCTCCGCCGCCTCAGCGTCCGGCCGGTGCCTCTTCCGGTGGCCAGGGGCTGGCGATTGCGGCGCTGATCATTGCCGTTGCCGGCGTGGGCGCCAGTGGTTTTCTGGCCTGGAAGTGGACCGGCGCCGAACAGAACCTCGCCCAGGCCAATGAGCGGCTGGAAACCCTGGAGAAACGCATCGCGATCACCTCCAGCGAGTCCAGCGAATACGTCGAGGAAATCCAGGAAAAACTGGAGTGGGCGGATTCGGAAATTCGCAAGCTGTGGGGCGTATCCTACGATACCAACCGCAAGCGGATCGCCTCCAACCAGGAGGGGCTGGAGTCCCTGAAGCGGGAATTGGCCAGTGTGAAGGAGTCCGCCTCCAGCGCCAGTCAGGGGCTGAGCAGTCTGCGCTCGGCCTTTGACAAAACCGAACAGCAGGTCAGTGAGGTCGGCTCGGCGATCGAGCGTTTGCAGGCAGCGGCCGACTCGGTGGAAGCCCAGGGCCAGCGCCTGCAGAATCTATCGGAAGAAGTGGATCAACTGGAAGAGGGGCTTGGGCGTTTGCGGGGGCTTGCAGACCGGGTCGGTACCAACGAGGAAGCGATCGAGGCCATCGACTCCTATCGTCGTAGCATCAACCGCGACATATTGACCATCAAGGAGCAGTTGTCCTCACCCTGATCGCCCGCTCAGCCCCGCGCGACGAAATAGCGGGGCTCTGGTTGAGTGCGATCGGCGAGCGATTCGCCCGTTGCCGTTTCCGGTAGTGGCTGGACGCCAAGGCGGACCGACGTCTCATTCCAGCGACTGATGGCCCTCTCCAGGGTTTCCTGGTGAGGGCCTTTTGATTTGCAGCTCTGACAAACCACACAATAATCCAGCCCACTGTGCGCCAAGTGCAAGTGGTTGCTGCGGCAAAACGGACAAGGTTCTAGGGCCGTGGCCATAAGGCATACGCTCCAGTGCGTGACTCACTTGAGAGGTTTTGAGGGGGGAGGGGACTCTTGCCGGGCAGGGCGCTCAGCGGTGGTTGCGCGGTTCGCAGGGCGCAGATTGTGAACCGGTCAGGACGGTAAAACCGCGATTGCCCGAACGGCTGATGGGCATCCAACATGATCACTTAAACTCCAGAGGACCATATTCAGAGTGTAGCGCAGCGCCGCCCGAATGCAAACGGTTGCAGCGTAAAGTTGGCGCAGTACGCCGGTCCTCTCCGGGCAAGTCTCCGGCAATTCATGTAAAATTGCCGCCACACTGACAAGCTGTAGAGAGACTTCCATGACCACCGTGATTCGCCAGAACGACCTGATCGACAGCGTCGCCGACGCGCTGCAGTTCATCTCCTACTACCATCCCGTGGATTTCATCCAGGCCGTACACCGCGCCTACGAGCGCGAAGCCAACCCGGCGGCCAAGGATGCCATGGCCCAGATTCTGATCAACTCGCGCATGTGCGCTACCGGCCACCGCCCGATCTGTCAGGATACCGGCATTGTGACCGTCTTTGTCACCGTTGGTATGGACGTCCAGTGGGAGGCGGATATGAGCCTCACCGATATGGTCAACGAAGGCGTGCGTCGGGCCTATAATCACCCCGACAATGTGTTGCGCGCGTCCATTCTGGATGACCCGGACGGCGCCCGGAAGAATACCGGTGATAACACCCCGGCCGTCATTCACTACAATATCGTTCCCGGCAATACCGTCGACGTTCACGTGGCGGCCAAGGGCGGCGGCAGTGAAGCCAAAACCAAATTTGCCATGCTCAACCCCTCGGATTCCGTGGTGGATTGGGTGCTGGACATGGTGCCCAAAATGGGCGCGGGCTGGTGCCCGCCCGGCATGCTCGGCATCGGCATTGGTGGCACGGCCGAAAAAGCCATGCAGATCGCCAAAGAGTCGCTGCTGGATCCGGTCGACATTCAGGAGCTGCAGGAGCGCGGTGCCAGCAACCGCAGCGAAGAGCTGCGCCTGGAGCTGTACGAAAAAGTGAATCAGTTGGGCATTGGCGCCCAGGGCCTGGGTGGTTTGACCACGGTGCTGGACGTGAAAGTGAAGGACTACCCGACCCACGCGGCGAACAAAGCGGTGGCCATCATCCCCAATTGCGCCGCCACCCGTCACGCCCACTTCACCCTCACCGGAGAGGGCCCGGCCCTGCAGACGCCCCCTAACCTGGACGACTGGCCGGAAGTGGCCTGGGAAGCCGGCGACAATGTCCGTCGAGTGAACCTGGATACCGTCACCAAAGAGGATGTGAAATCCTGGCAACCCGGCGACACCATCCTGCTCTCCGGCAAAATGCTGACCGGCCGAGACGCCGCCCACAAGAAAATGGTGGACCTGATCGCCAAGGGTGAAGAACTGCCGGTGGACCTGACCGGCCGTTTCATCTACTACGTGGGACCGGTCGATCCGGTGCGCGATGAAGTGGTGGGCCCCGCCGGCCCGACCACCGCCACCCGCATGGACAAGTTTACCCGCACGATGCTGGAGCAGACCGGCCTGCTGGGCATGATCGGCAAAGCGGAACGCGGCCCGGCGGCGATCGAGGCGATTCGCGATAATGAGTCGGTCTACCTGATGGCGGTAGGCGGCGCGGCCTATCTGGTGTCCCAGGCGATCAAGTCGTCGAAGGTGCTGGGCTTTCCGGAGCTGGGCATGGAGGCGATTTACGAGTTTGAGGTGAAGGATATGCCGGTCACCGTGGCGGTAGACAGCAAAGGCGAATCCGTTCACCAGACCGGCCCGAAAATCTGGCAGGCCAAGATCAAAGACGAAGCGATCAAGGTGGTGTAACGTATTTCGCCATTTGATTGGTAATGGTAACGGCGGATGCGCTTTGCTTATCCGCCCTACGGATACCACGGCAGTCTGCGTAGGGCGGATAAGGGCAGCGCATCCGCCGTCACCCAGGCATGACGCAACAAACGATCGCAAGGTTAATAGGGCGCTTATGAATCTAACCCAATACCAAGTCGATGCCTTCACCCAGCGTCCTTTCGAAGGCAATCCCGCCGCCGTCGTGCCTCTGGAACAATGGCTCGACGACGCCCTGATGCAGACCATCGCCAACGAAAACAACCTCTCGGAAACCGCCTTCTTTGTGTCCGAAGACGATGGCTTCGCGCTGCGCTGGTTTACCCCCGAAGCCGAAGTCGACCTCTGTGGTCACGCTACGCTGGCTTCCGCCCACGTCCTGTTCGAACATATGAACTACCCTCACCCGAGCATCCGCTTCGGCACCCGCAGCGGCGACCTGGTGGTTGAGCGAAGGGGTGACCGGTTGGCCATGGATTTCCCCGCGCAACCTACCCAGCCCTGCGACTGTCCTGATGAGCTGGTGAGGGGATTGGGAGTCACGCCGGTTGCCGTGGAAAAGAGAGTAGATTATCTGGCAGTACTGGAAACTGAGGCTCAAGTGCGAGCTTTAGCGCCGGATCTGGCCGAGCTGAAAAAGCTCGACTGCCGGGGCATCATGGCTACCGCGCAGGGGGACACCAAAGACTTTGTCAGCCGCTTTTTTGCTCCGTCGGTAGGAATCGCCGAAGACCCAGTGACCGGATCGGCACACTGCCAGCTCGCTCCCTATTGGGCCAAAAGATTGTCCAAAAACACTTTGGCTGCCCGACAGATTTCCAAACGCGGCGGCGATGTGGATTGCGAGCTAAAAGGCGATAGGGTGACGCTGGTGGGGTCGGCGGTTACGGTCATCAAGGCCGAGTTGTTGGTGTGACAGTGGGTTAGGTAACGGCGGATGCGTTGTGTTTCGGGACGGCGGATGCGCGCTTTGCGCTTATCCGCCCTACGCGAGCTGCGGTGCTAACGTCGCGCTCTACGTCTCGGTGGTCTCTAAACCGTAATGACTCCCACCAACCGCTTGCTCTTCCCGCCGGAAGACAATCAGATGATCCGCTTCAATACGAATGCCCACATGATCGCCGATGGCGTAATCATGGTGACTGGGGAACGCGGACTGAATGCGGCTGCCGGTGGGCAGCTGTAACGTATACAGCGTGGCGGTGCCGGCAAATACCTTGGCGACCACTTCGGCGCGTTTATCGCTGCTGTCATCGTGAATGACATCGTCCGGGCGCAGCAGAATATCCACCGGGGTATTTTCCAGCCACTCGTAACAGCGGTTACCTTCGATATCGCCCAGTTCTGTGCGCACCGTATGTCGGTCCAACAGATAACCCGCGAGAAACACGCCCTGCCCGACAAAGTTGGCGACAAAGCGCGTGGCGGGTTCATGGTAAAGGTTGAACGGGGTATCCCACTGTTGTAACTGTCCGGCATTCAGCACACCGATCCGATCCGCCATGGCAAAGGCTTCGGACTGGTCGTGGGTGACCATGATCGCGGTGATGCCGCGCTCTTTCAGAATCGCCCGCACCTCGAGTGCCAGGGCCCGGCGCAGTTCCACATCCAGACTGGAGAAGGGCTCGTCCATCAGCAGCAGTTTGGGCTCGGGCGCAAGGGCACGGGCCAGGGCGATGCGCTGTTGTTGACCGCCGGAGAGCTCGTGGGGATAGCGGTGGCCCAGGTCCTCGAGCTTGACCAGCTGCAACAGCTCGTCACAGATCCGGGCCTTCTCCCGGGCGCTCTGGTTTTTCAGGCCAAAGGTCAGGTTGTCGCGCACATTCAGGTGCGGGAAGAGCGCGTAATCCTGAAACACCATCCCCACCCGGCGTTGCTCTGGCGCCAGGGACTGCTCGGCCGAGGCCAGCAACTGTCCGGCCAGCTCAATGCGACCCGCCGAGGGTTGCAGAAAACCGGCGATGGCGCGCAGTACGGTGGTTTTACCGCAACCGCTGGGGCCGAGCAGGCAACAGATGTCGCCTTCGGTTAACGACAGTGACAGATCTTCAACGACCCGCTCGCCGTCGTAGCCACAACCGATGTTGTCGAGTTCCAGCAGTGCCGACATAAGTTACCGTGAGTGGTTGAACAGGAATTCGATCAGGGCCTTCTGGGCGTGCAGGCGATTCTCGGCCTCTTCCCAGACCACCGACTCCGGAGAGTCCAGCAGCTCGGCGCTGATTTCCTTGCCGCGATAGGCGGGCAGACAGTGCATGAAAAGGGCGCGGTCGTGGGCGTGACTCATCAGCTCGGCATCGACCTGATAGCCGGCGAAGGCCTGTTCGCGCAGTTTTTTCTCATCTTCCTGGCCCATGGAGGCCCAGGTGTCGGTGACCACCAGGTCGCTGTCTTTCACCGCTTCTTCCGGCGTGCGGAAAATGCTCACCCGATCGCGCGCGGCATCGAGCAGGTCCTGGCGGGGCTCGAAGCCTTCCGGACAGGCAATGCGCAGCTCGAAGTCCCACTGCTGGGCGGCGTTGATGTAGGACTGACACATGTTGTTGCCATCACCCACCCAGGCCACCGTCTTGCCCTGGATGGGGCCGCGGTGCTCGAGGAAGGTCTGCATGTCCGCCAGCAATTGGCAGGGGTGGAAATCATCGGTCAGGGCGTTGATCACCGGCACCTTTGAGTATTCCGCGAAGCGCTCCACATTGGCGTGCTCGAAGGTGCGGATCATCACGATATCCACCATGCGCGACAGTACCCGGGCGGAGTCCTCAATCGGCTCACCGCGCCCCAGTTGGGTATCGCGGGGCGAGAGGAACAGGGCGTGGCCGCCCATCTGCGCCATGCCGGCTTCAAATGAAACGCGGGTACGGGTGGAGGATTTTTCAAAAATCATCCCCAGCACCTTGTTCTTGAACAGCTCTTCGGATTCGCCCCGGGCCTGAATGGCCTTGAGTTCAATGGCGCGATCCAGCACCGCATTCAGTTCGGCGGGCTCGAGATCCATCAGGGTCAGAAAGTGTCTTGGTTGGGCCATAACGGCAACTCGTTGTATTGCTTGGGGCCGGTTCCCGGCCTGTGAATTAAAAGGCGCGAATCAATTCCACCACACCGGTGACCAACTGCTCGGCTTCCGCTTCCGTCAAAATAAAGGGCGGCAGCAGACGCAGGGTATTGCCGGCGGTGACGTTGATCAGCAGCTCGCGCTCGCGGGCCTGTGCCACCAGTTCGGCGCAGGGGCGATCGAGTTCCAGGCCGATCATCAGTCCTTTACCCCGAATGTCCACCACCTTGGCATCGTCCTTCAGGCGCTCGCGGAACTGCTCCAGCAGCCAGTCGCCCATCTGGGCGGCACGGGCGATGAGCCCCTCGTTGAACAGGGTTTCCACCACGGCAATGCCGGCCCGGCAGGCGAGCGGATTGCCACCAAAGGTGGAGCCGTGGCTGCCCGGTTGAAATATCTCGGCCGCCTGTCCGCGCGCCAGGCAGGCGCCAATGGGGACACCATTGCCCAGGCCCTTGGCCGTGGTCAGCACATCCGGCTGAATGCCGTTGTGTTGAAACGCAAAGTAGCGACCGGTACGACCATTGCCAGTCTGAATTTCGTCCAGCATCAGCAGCCACTGGTTCTGATCGCAGATTTCCCGCAACTGGTTCAGGTAGCCAAGTGCGGGCACTCGCACACCCCCTTCACCCTGCACCGGTTCGACCAGGATGGCGACGATGTTGGCGTGTTGAGCGGCAGCGGCGCGGACGGCTTCCGGGTCGTTGTACGGCACCCGAATGAAACCTTCCACCAGGGGCGCGAAGCCCTCTTGCGCCTTTTTATTCCCGGTGGCGCTGAGTGTCGCCAGGGTCCGGCCGTGAAAGCTGTTTTCCATCACCAGAATGGCCGGGCGCTCAATGCCCTGAGCGGCGCCGTACTTACGGGCGAGCTTGATCGCCGCTTCGTTGGCTTCTGCCCCGGAGTTGGAGAAAAACACCCGCTCCATACCGGTCTGCTCGCACAACAGGTCCGCCAGTTGGCGCTGTGGCGGAATGTTGTACAGGTTGGAGACGTGCAGCAGGGTGCCGGCCTGATCGCACAGGGCGCGGGTCACCGCCGGGTGGGAATGGCCCAGCCCGCAGACTGCGATGCCACTGATGGCGTCGATATAGCTATTGCCCTGATCGTCCCACACACGGCTGCCTTCGCCCCGAACCAGGGTCAGAGTGCGAGTACCGTAAGTGTTCATCAATGTGTCCATGGTTTACTCCACAGCCATCCGCTCCAGAGAGCCGGAAAACAGAATCAATAAAACCGCCAAAAGCCCGTTGTCGTGAACAGGCAGCCAGATCTCGATAAGGCGGGGATCAAACAGGGGGTTCGGAACGCTCCGAGTCGGCCTTGAGCTCGCCGTGTGTGGCCTCGTTGGGCGGACGGCATGAACCCGTAAATGGCAAAAAAGCAATACTATAGCCATTTTACGGCGTTGGCAAATGGCATCCATTCGCGTTGCCTGGCCGTACTCATGGCCGTTTTGTGTACGGTTCTGGCCTACAGGCCGGAGGCCGAACCCGGTATCATGGCCGCGCCCCGGTTCGGGGCCGAATTCTGACAACGATCCCCAAGGTGGTAGTTCATGGCTCGACATTTCGCCTCTGTTTCAGTCCGAGCATTGCGCTCGGCGCTCCTCGTCCGTGCGGCTCCGTTGTCCATTGCCGCCCTGATTGGCGCCGGCGCTCAGGCCGAGGGGCTGGAAACCCTGGTGGTGACCGGCGAGGCGCGCGAGGGAGATGCCTTACCCGGGGCGGCGTCCCTGGCGATGGATCGCCAACAGCCGGGGATGCGCATCGACAGTGGCGAGCTGCTACAGGGGTTGCCCGGCGTGCAGGCCGACAGCCGTTCCAATTACGCCCAGGATACCCGGGTGACCCTGCGCGGTTTTGGCGCCCGCTCGGCGTTCGGTGTGCGCGGCATTGACCTGCAGCTGGACGGTATTCCCCTGAGTACGCCGGACGGCCAGGGGCAGCTCTCCAGTGTGCCGGTGGATGAAGTGGATCGAGTACAGGTCCTGCGCGGCCCGCTGGCGGCGTTGTATGGCAATGGCGCCGGCGGGGTGATCCAGTTTGACAGCGCCGCGCCCGAGCAGAACCGTCTCAGCGGGCGGGTTTTGGCCGGGGAGGGCGATCGGCAGCGTCAGGCAGTGACCGGCGAATGGCGCGAGGGCGCCTGGGGCGCTCGGGTCCACGGTTCGCGCTTTACCAGCGATGGCGAGCGGCCCCACGCGGAAGCCGAGCGGCGCCAGGCCGGGGCCCAGCTGTATTATCAGGCCGACAGCGGCATAGAAACGGTGGTGCGCCTGGACACCAGCCACGATCCGCTCTTGCAGGATCCGCTCGGCCTGTCGCCGGAGCGCTGGCGGGAGGAGCCCCGTGCGGGCAACGAGCGCGCGGAGCTGTTCAACACCCGCAAGCGTATTCGCCATCAGCAGGGTTCGGTCACCTTGCGCCAGGCGGAGGGTAAGCACCGCTGGCAGGCGGCGATCTGGCAGGGCCTGCGCGAGGTAGACCAGTGGCTGCCATTTGCCGGGGACGACGTGACCAGCTCTGGCGCGGTAATTGATCTGACCCGGGATTTTTCGGGCCTCCGGGCCAGCTACACCCGCGATCTTTCCCTGCTCGATCGCCCGCTGGAGGCGACCCTGGGGGCGAGTGTCGAGCGCCAGGAGGATCGGCGCCGTGGCTACGTCAATGATCAGGGCGAAACCGGAGCCCTGCGCCGTGACGAGCTGGGTGAAGTCGACAGTCGGGATCTGTATGGGGTGCTGACCTGGCAGCCCACCGATCGGTGGGAAATCACCGGCGGGGCCCGCCACAGCGACCTGTCCTTTGCGGTGGATGATTATTTTGTGGTGCCGGCGGATGGCGATAACCCGGGCAATCCGGACGACAGCGGTGGCCGGGACGATGATTTCGTCGCGCTGGCGTTGGGTACAACCGTTCGTCTGAACACCCAGTGGGAGGCGTTCGCCGGGGCCGGTCGGGGCTACGAAACCGCGACCCTGACCGAGATGGCCTACCGCAACGAGGGCTCCGGCTTGAATACCGCGCTGTCGCCGGCGGAAAACCGGCAGATTGAGGCGGGCCTGCGCTGGGGTCTGGCGTCGCCGCATCGGGTGACGCTGAGCCTGTTCCAGATCGACAGTGACGATGAGCTGGTGGTGGATCAATCCGAAGGTGGCCGTACCACCTACCGCAACGCCGCTGAGACCGAGCGCTGGGGGCTGGAAGCCTTCGGTGAGCTGCATCTGACGCCGGGCTGGTGGGCGCGTTTCAGTGCCAGTTACCTGGACGCGGAGTATGCGTCCGGGCCCGAGGCGGGCAATCAGCTACCGGGCATTGCGGATATCAACCTCTATACCCAGTTGCGCTGGGAGCCGCTGCAGGATGATCGCCTGGGCACGGCGCTGGTGGCCCGCTATCGCGGTGAGGTGGCGACCGGCGATGACAATGCGGTGTTTGCGCCTTCGGCGGTCACCTGGGATTGGAGTGTGGATTCGGCCCATCAGTGGGGTGATTGGTTGGCCTCGGGTTGGCTGAAGCTGGAGAATCTGACCGATGAGCAGTATGTGGGTGCGGTAATCGTCAATCAGGGCAACGGCCGCTCGTTCGAGCCCGCCCCCGGTCGGCAGGTGAGTGCCGGATTGAACCTCGAATACCGGTGGTAACCGGAGCGTCCGGGCGCGAGCGGGGTAAACCCTTACGGGACACGCCGTGAATACATCCCTGTAGGCTCGAATCGCGGGTCCCCCG
>NZ_DGMV01000051.1:106619-110917 GCF_002388575.1 Marinimicrobium sp. UBA4509 | reverse complement strand
GCAAAGCGCGCATCCGCCGTAAATACCCCCAAAATCCGCGCAGACAGGTAAATTAATGCCCCACTCTTCGACGCTACTAAACCGTAAAAACCAATGAAACCAACCTCTCTCCCAAACCTCCCCCTAAGTGACTACCACGCCGATTTCATCAACGCGCTTGGCCGGGGCCCGCTCCTGCTGGAAGCCGAGCCGGGTGCGGGGAAATCCACCCTGGCGCCGCTTTGGGCGCTGGAGGCGGCACCGGACGGGCAGCAAGTCTGGTTGGTGCAGCCGCGCATTCTGGCGGCGCGGGGGGTGGCGCGGCGGCTGGCTTCGCTGTATGGGGAGTCGGTGGGCCAGACGGTGGGTTATCAGGTGCCGTTTGACCGGCAGGTGTCCGAGGCGACCCGGCTGGTGGTGATGACGCCGGGGATTGCCCTGCAGCGTCTGCTGGCCGACCCGGAGTTGGCCGGGGTGGCGGCGGTGATGCTGGATGAGGTGCATGAGCGGGCACTGGATCAGGATACGGCCTGGGCCTGGCTGCAGGAGGTGGCGGTGCTGCGGGAGGATATTGCGCTGGTGTTGATGTCCGCCACGCCCGATCCGGCGCTACAACAGCAGGTGGCCCAGCGGCTGTCGGCGCCGGGGCGATGTTTCCCGGTATCGGTGCAGTATCTTGCGCCCCGGCGGGATACCCGCGGGGCCGCGGAGCGCCTGGATGAGCATTTGTTACGGGCGCTGTCCGAGGTGGCCGACTGGCGGTCGCAGACCGTGTTGGTGTTTCTGCCCGGCTGGCGGGCGATTGAAGACTGCGCCTCGGCGCTCGCGCGCCGGGAGCCGTCCGCCCGGCTGGCTCGCCTGCACAGTCGGGTACCGGATAAAGAGCAGCAGGAGGCATTGGATCCGGCCAGTGGCCCGCGGGTGATTCTCGCCACCAATATCGCCGAAACCTCGCTGACCATCGCCGATGTCACCCTGGTGATTGACTCCGGGCAGGTGCGCCGTTCGGTGTTTGAGCAGGGCACCGGCGTGAGCCGTCTGCAGACCCGGCGGATCAGTCAGGCCAGCGCCGAGCAGCGTCGCGGCCGGGCGGGGCGGGTGCAGGCGGGGCACTGTATCCGGCTCTGGTCCCAGGAGGAGGCGTTGGCGCCAGCGGAGCCGCCGGAGGTGCGCTCCACCGATTATGTGCCTTTGGCTCTGCGGTTGGCGCACTGGGGTTCCCCGGTGGAGGAGTTGCCGTGGCTGGAAGCGCCCAACGGGCTGGCGCTGGAACGAGCCCGCCGGCAGTTGCAGGATTGGCGGTTACTGGATGAAGCGGGCTGGGTGACCGACGCCGGACGGCAGGTGGCGGCGCTGGGGACCCATCCGCGCCTGGCCCGTTTTCTGCAAACGGCTCTTTATGAAAAGGCGCTTGATGAATCGTCGCTTCAGACCGGGGCGCAGAAGACCCTGCCGGAAGGCGCTTTACTGTTGGCGCTGGCCGTGCATTTTGACGTCCTGGAAACGTCGAATCAGTGGCAGGCGGCGGCCCGGGCCCAGCGCGCCGGTCAGCGCACCTGGCAGCGGCAGGCGCAGCGCTGGCTCAAGGCGTTGAGCGCCGGGGAAAGTCGGGCCGAGCTGGACCCGGCCTGCCTCGCCGATGCCTTCCGGGACCGGATTGGTCATCGTCAGGATTCGGGCCGGTACCGGCTCAACAGCGGCATCAGCGTCGCGCCGGATCGGCCCCTGGACAGCGAGTGGGCGGTATTTGCCGATGTGCAGGCCCGGGGTAAAGGGCATAGCGGCGTCGGCTGGCCGTTGACGTTGAACGCCGAGCAGCGGCGCGCCCTCAGTCAGTGTGAATCCCGACTGAGTCATCGCGGCAAGGGCTGGGTGATGCACACCACTTGGCGGATGGGGGGCTCGGTGACCGCCGAGGACCGACACCCGGTCACCGGCGAGGCGTTGGCCGAGGCACTGGTGGCGGATCTGCGCGAACGCGGGCTCAGTGCCTACCCCTGGCCGGAGGCGGCCACAGGACTGTACCGACGGGCCCAGCTGGCCAATGAGTCGGGGGTGCTGGACCTTCCGACGCTGGATGAGTCGGTGTTGTTATCGACGCTCGATCAATGGTTTGCCCCCTTCGTGACCGATAGCCTTCACCCCGACCGGTTGCCCTGGCGCGAGGCACTGGCGTTTTATCTCGGGCACGATGCCGTGCAGGCGCTGGACCAGTTGCTCCCGCTCCAAGTGGCGTTGCCCAGCGGCCGCTCGGTGTCGGTGGACTACCCCGAAAACGGGACGCCGACGGTGAGCGGCAAACTGCAGGAGTTTTTCGGGTGTGACCGTTTTGAACTCGCCGACGGGCGGGTGCCACTGCGGCTGCACCTGGCCTCGCCCAACGGCAGCCCGCTGGCGATTACCGGCGAGCTGGGGTCATTCTGGCAGGGGGCCTATGGGGAGGTGCGCAAACAGATGCGGGGCCGCTATCCCAAACACCCCTGGCCGGAAGACCCGGCCAGCCATCCGCCTACCCGGCTGACCAAGAAGCGACTGGGCGCCTCCTGACTGGTTTCCGCGCGCCGGCTGCGTTAGAATGCGAATACTTGACTCGCCTGCTAGGTCTTTCCCGGGCGAGGGTAACCCACGAATTTTGTTCACCTTATTGGCACAAGAGAGGTCAGGCAGTCCTATGGACGAAGTACAGGCAACCATCAAGCAGCAGATCGAAGAAAACCCGGTGATTCTCTACATGAAGGGCTCGCCCAACGCACCTCAGTGCGGTTTTTCCCAGCGCACCTCCCAGGCGGTGATGGCCTGCGGTCAGCGGTTTGCCTACGTCGATGTGCTGGCCAACCCCGAAATCCGCTCCGGTCTGCCCCTGTACGGCAACTGGCCGACCTTCCCGCAGCTGTGGGTCAAGGGGGAATTGATCGGCGGCTGCGATATCGTGATGGAAATGTCCGAAAGTGGCGAGCTCAAGTCGCTGCTGGAAGGCGCTGCCGCCAAAGAGTAAATCTGGCACGCCCTGCATTCCGGCGGTCAGTCAGATCGCCGGAATTCCCCCGCTAAAAGTCCGTAAGACTCAAAACCAGGCGAGATAAACCAGCAGAATCCCCAGCAGAGCCAGCCCGCTGAGCGCAATCAACGCCACACCGAGCTTCTGGTAAAAACGATCCCGCTTATGCTGTTGCCGGGTTTGTTCCCCGATGTCGTGAACCTGCCACACCAGCTCCCGGGAACGCTCCAGCTTGGCCCGGGTCTCCATCAACACCTGAATATCCCGGTCGATCACCGCAACCGCACCGGCATCACCTTCGACCCGTTGACGAGCGGCCCGCAAGTTGGCGAGCTGTTGCTCCAGGCGCAGCATTTTGTCATCGATATTGGCGGAGACTTCATTAATTTTCATGGGGCACGGATCTTTAGGGTTTTATAGGTCACAAACCACCACCATAGCAGATTCGGGCCATGGGCGTCTGTTGTATACTGTGCATAACACAGCGTTCAGATCACTGTGCTATTGTGGGTGGCAAACGGTGGGTGATCCACCCAAAGGACGAGACGAGGAGAACGATCCATGCTGAGAATGTTTAATATCCGGGGCGCAACCCTGCGCGACCAACCCGTGGATGAAAACAACCTCAAAACCGCACTGGATGATGCGGTCTGGATCGACGCTCACGAACCCTCCGAAGAAGAACGCGAACTGCTCAACACCTTCCTGCGGGCCGAACTGCCCGAATCCGACGACGTGGAAGAAATCGAATTCTCCGCCCGCTACTTCCAGGACGCCGCCGGCCTGCACGTTCACTCCCTGTTTCTTTCCCCGGGAGAAGGCCGCCACAGCACCGTGACCGTCGCGTTCATCCTTCAGGACAAACGCCTCATCACCCTGCGCGACGGCGACCTCGCGGACTTCCGCCTGCTGCGCATGCGCGCCCGGCGCGGCCAGGTCCAGGCCAGCTCGCCCCAGGACCTGATGATCACCATGTTCGAGCAGAAAGTCGAAAACCTCGCCGACGTCCTCGAAGACATCCACCGCAAACTCGAAGACGTCAGCCACATGGTCCTGGAAGACGACGACGCCGAACTCGAAGAAGCCATCGACCGGCTCGCCAAACTCGAAGACAGCAACGGCAAAATCCGCCTCTGTCTGATGGACACCCAGCGGTCCATCTCCTTCCTGCAGCGCCACCTGCGAGAGCACTTCGAACTGCAGGAAACCGCCCGGGAAATCAAACGCGACGTGGACACACTGATGTCCCACACCGCCTTCCTGTTCGACAAAATCAACTTCCTGATGGACTCCACCCAGGGCTTCATCAACATCGAACAGA